>CALCSP010000665.1 GCA_937893785.1 uncultured Verrucomicrobiales bacterium | reverse complement strand
TGCTTGCTTCAAGCTGTTAGCCTGCCCCCTAGCCGAGACATAAAGTCGTGGCTGACCTCCTTGCCTTCCGCACAGAAGCAATGGCAAAAATCACGACCTGAGCACCTCTATCCTTTGAGATTGTTAAGAATTATTAACAACTCACCTTTTCTTCCTCATCGCATCAACAATACAGGCAATACAATGATATATCCTTATACTTCAGCATAAGCAGCCCCCCAGGACCTTCCAGCCCTCCTAATAACATCTTGACCTGAGCCCCAATAATTTGGTAGAAGAAACTAATTACTAGAGACTTGAATTTTCCCGATTCTTTTACGTTTCTGTGCGATCTCTCTTCATTCTGAACCTCACCAACTATGCAAATCAACGACTTTATCCCGAAACAGGCAGCTCTCTTTATTGCAGCGATCCTCCTTGTTTCTTCAGGCTTCTCTCAGGCAGAAAACTACTCCCAAAATTTTGATGGCTTTGCTGATGGCACCACCAACCTTGGCGACGGCACGGTCATCTTCGGTCAAGCAGCACGCGTGCAAGGAGGGCGACTGCAACTCACTCGCGATGGTGAAGGACTTGGTCACTCCAGCTTTACTATTCCGGCTCTGGAAAACTCGAGCCTTGGTTGGACGGCTACCTGGGATTTCGAAATCTATGATGCTTCCGGGGAAGGGAATCCGGCTGATGGGTTTTCCTTTAACTACGGCAACTTTGTTCTGGGCGAAAGAGGCAATGCAGAAGAGGGTATGGGAATTAATGGAGGAGACCAGATTCCCGCCGGGGTAACCACCAACATTTCCTTCGAGGTCGATACCTATAACAATGGGGATCCTGAGCAGGGTGTGAGCATATCCGGAGTACTTAATGGCACCGATCCAGGCAACCTAGCATTTACCAACGGCATCATACTTGATGATGGCCAGCGTGTTACCGGCACCATCACTGCAAGTTATGATGCCACCTTGGGAACCGTATCTTTCACGACTACCGGCCTGAATACCAATGCCAATTTCATCGAGGTATTGCTGCCGGCCGGTGCGGAAGGCGTTGACACCTTTAACTTTGGTTTTTCAGCTAGAGTCGGGGGGGCTAATCAAGACTTCTTCATCGATAATCTGGAAATCACCACCAACCCTTCTCTGGACAGCGACAATGACGGACTCCCAGACAGTTGGGAGCAACGTTATGGCCTTGACCCCAATGACAACGGGATTGATCCGGATGAAAACGGATTGGTCAATGTGGATAACGGCCCGGATGGAGACCCGGATCAAGACGGAGTCAATAACGAAGATGAATTTGCCAACAAAACCAATCCCGTTGAAGAAGACACTGATAGCGACGGTCTCAATGATGGCATTGAAGCTAATACCGGCACTAACCCGCTGTTATCAGATACGGATGCAGACGGACTCAATGATGGGGAGGAAGTTTTCACTCATGAAACCAATCCGAACATTTTTGACAGTGATGGTGATGGTTTCTCGGATGGCACCGAAATCACTGTCCAAACCGATCCCAATGACGAGGACTCAGTTCCTGAGCTTGTCACGACGGACCTGAGTTTCCCGCCACTGCTCGGCGGCCCTGGAGCCAGAACCAATTCCTATCTTCCCAACCTCGATGAGGCAGGACTGAGCATGCAGGAAAACCACTATAATGCGGAAGTCCTCTTCAATGATCAGGCCTTACAAAATTATTTAAGAGTTGCCCTCTCCCCCGGCGACTGGCCGCCCAATCGAACCAAAACACAGGTTCAGCCCTACTTTGACCATGGCGGCGGCGGATTCAACACGCCCTCAGGCGGCAACCTCCCCTACATTGATGGCGGCGGGGATCATTTCTCAATCCGCATCAACGGATACGTCCTCTTTAAGAACACCGGCGTATACACCATCTACCTTCGCGCCGATGACACCAACTTCTTTCTAATGGACACCCCGAGTGGCAGAATTGGAGCCAACCACAACTGGATAGGTGGAGGAGACGTCCTCCTGACCGTCAATGTTTCAAGCCCCGGTTACTACCCGTTTGACAACGTCATGGCCGAACAGACTGGAGGTGACTGGGGGGATGTCAGTATTACCGGACCCGGCATCCCGCAACGCGTGGCCCTCGGAGATGTTGCTGCCGGCAGCCCCGCTATCTACACAATTAAGTTCAATCCTGCCGATACCGATAATGACTTGCTTCCAGACTGGTGGGAGAGGACCTATGCCAACAACCTCGATGATCTAAGCGGACTGATTGACGGTGACTTGGACGGAGACACCCTGACTGACTTTGATGAGTATGAAAACGGCACCAATCCGAATAACGAGGACACCGACGGTGATGGGCTGGAGGATAACGTGGAAACCAATAGCAGCATCTTTGTCAGTGCAGAAGACACCGGCACCGACCCCACTAATGCCGATACCGACGGAGATGGACTCAACGACAACGTGGAAACCAATACAGGAGTGTTTTTGAGTGCAACGGACACAGGAACTGACCCACACCTGATAGATACTGACTCCGATAGCTTCTCTGATGGAGAGGAAGTCAATGAAGGTGGCAATCCCCTTGATTCCAATCAGATTCCACCGCCACTCTTAATTTACTATGACTTTGAGGGGGATGCCGCTTCCACGGTCACCGACAAGAGCGACTTCGGGCACAATGGCGTATTCAGCGGCAGCGTGACTTTCAGTAATGAAGGTGCTCCTGCCGGTCCTAGCCCAGGAGGCAGCGCATCGTTTACCGGAGGATTCATCAACGTAGCCGGTCTCGACATGAACCAGGAGATTCGCGACTTTGGCTCCGGCAGTTACACGATGACCTGCTGGCTGAAGCCAACAGACATCGCAGGTGAAAAATTCATCTTTGGCCAGACTCAGCAAGGCATCCATAATGGCATTCGTAATGACAGCTTCCTTCATCAGGCGCATTGGGGAGCTGATACCAATGGATCGACCCAGCTTGGCCCCTATATCGCCAGTGACAATGATGGCTGGATTCATGCAGCCTTTGTCTATGACGGCGCAGCTAACCAAGGCACCATTTATCTGGATGGACAACAGGACTGGAATGGAGCCAAGAGAGAACCCAATGGTGGTGGTAACTTCATTCTTGGAGGTAGGAACAATGGTGAAGCAGAAAAAACCTATCAGGGCCTCATTGACGAAGTTGCCGTCTGGAGAATAACGCTCACAGCCGAGGAGATCCTCGCCCTTGCAGAAGGTGGTAGCCCGACAGGTGGCACACCGATTCCTCTCGAGATCACCAATATCAGTGCCAACTTCTCTGGAGAAAGCCCGGTAGTGACGATGTCCTTTAACTCGAAGGCCGGCAATATTTACGCGATAGACCGTACCACCGACCTCCTGCTCTGGGAAGAACTGGATGACGGACTGGAGGGGGAAGCTGACTCTACCGAATTTGTCGATAGCTTCCTGCCGGCAGACGCCCGAAGAATATTCTATAGGGTGCGTCAGGTGGAATAAAGGCGGAGTCAGATATATAAATAAGCCAACAATCCACCAAAAATACCACATTGAGACAGAGGGGATATCGGTCATCAGCCGGCATCCCCCCTTCTTTATAGTAAGACAAGAGTGATATGCGTGTCTGCCAAAACACGCCCAATCCACAGGCCTATCATGGCACTAATGGCCAAAATTAGACGCTCAAATGCCTTTATTTAACGGTGTATCGCCACTTAATTACTTCACTTGTTCTTATTTTTAAGAATAAGAAGTGATAGAAATGCCATCTTTTTTATTTACAGAAGGAGCATAAACCTATTAATTTAACATTAATATAGTCTCAATGTAATCCTTGGGGATTATCAACTCTCAATAAACCCTCTAATAAAAACCTATGAAACTCCGCAGTATCCATGCCGTTTTCTCGGCACTTGTTATATTCGCATTCACGTTCTTCATACAGGTTGGCAACACTTCTGCTGAAGTGCTAGACACCCTGAAGGAGTACGGAAACGCTGGTGATCAAAATAAACCAGTTAACCCTGCAGGTAATCCACGTGGCGCTGATTTCAGTCAGGCAGCCTCGGGCACCTACTCCATTACCGCTGGCGGCACCGACCACTGGGGTAACAGAGACAACGGTAGCTGGATTTATGATGCCGACGGCGTTCGCGCAGCAGGATCCAACTTCTCGGCAGTTGTCCGCTCCGTCTCGATTGCCGCTGACCCGCTTGAGCCGCTTGGCAATAACTGGGGACGCACAGGACTGATGGCTCGCCAAAATCCCGACGAACAAGGCTCACCAAATGTGGCCCACCTTCGTAGA
>CALCSP010000664.1 GCA_937893785.1 uncultured Verrucomicrobiales bacterium | reverse complement strand
CTCTGGCCATTAATGATCCTTTGCTTCCAGGAAAGCTAGAGTCGATTGATCAAGGTCCCGGTATGGGAGATCTGGGTGAGAAGATCAGGAAACACCGTGGTAAGCCTTCGCTTGATGTGATCAAACAGATGGGAGGCTCGGATGAGACGGAAAAGGCCATTGGCTTTGCTATCGAGTGGCTTTCGCGTAATCAGGAAAAAGATGGGAGTTGGAATTCGCGCAAACACGGGGCCACTCAGGATTATGATGTGGGTGCTACTGGCCTTGCCTTACTTTGTTATTATGGATGGGGTGCAAGGCATGACAGAAAAGGCCAGTATCAAGAGAACGTGAGCCGGGGAATTAACTGGTTACTTAAACAGCAGAAAAGTAATGGTGCGCTTGCTGTCCGTGGTCAGATGTATGCGCATGCTATTGCATCTATTGCTCTATGTGAAGCGTATGGCCTTACCAAAGATCCCAGGATTAAGCCCATTGCGCAAAATGCAATTGCATACACTATTGCAGCCCAGCATCCAGCACTAGGTGGGTGGCGGTATTCTCCGGGACAAGAACCCGACACTTCTGTTACCGGTTGGCAGTTTATGGCCCTGCATAGCGCCCGTATGGCTGGTCTTAAAGTTCCTGAGCAATCCTTTGTGCTGGCCCGTCGATGGCTGGACAGTATGAGTGGAGGCAAGGATGGCGGCCTTTATGGTTATCAAGCACCTGAAAAAATCAGTCGTGCGATGGTCCCGACCGGAATGTTTTGTCGCCAACTCGACCTTGTTTCACCGGATGATCCCCGGATGTTGGAGGGTGCTGCCTTTATGCGCAGATACCCAATGAGGGAAGCTGGTCCGGATCTATATTATGTGTATTACGCCACTCTTGCCTTATATCAACACCAGGGGCCAGTATGGGATGAATGGAACAGGCAACTCAAGACTCTGTTGCCTAAGATCCAAAGAAAAGATGGAGCAATGGCCGGTAGTTGGGACCTGAGTAGCAAAATGGCAAAGGACGGCGGCCGAGTCATTAGCACGACTCTTGCCACATTAAGCTTGGAGGTTTATTACCGATTTTTGCCGATGTACGGATTTCGCCAAGGAGTGGCTCGACCGGTTACTGAATAGCACATGAAAAAGCCAAAGATATCCAGGGGTGTGATCCTGCTGGCAGCAGCAGCATGTATGCTGTCCACGAGCCGGGCAGCGGTCAAGAATGTGCTGTTTTTAATATCTGATGACCTAAAGGCAAGTGTTCTTGGTTGTTATGGTGATAAAGTCGCCAAGACTCCGAATATCGATAAGCTGGCCAAGAATGCGGTTGTTTTTGAACACGCCTACTGTCAGGGGTTGGCTTGTGCGCCGTCCCGGACTTCATTCATGCATAGCCGCTATCATGGGGCTAAGGGCAGGGTGAACCTTGGCCAACACTTCAAGGAGAACGGATTTTACAGTGCTCGAGTAGGCAAGATTTACCACATGCGGGTTCCTGGTGATATTATTGCCGGGACAGACGGCCTGGACATCGCTTCCTCCTGGACGGAGAAATACAACTCGCCGGGCCTGGAAGCGCACACACCTGGCGACTATGCCTGCCTTAATTTGAATATCTTCACGAGGGATCTTGAGGGGCGTCAGTCAACACGGATGCCACATCGCATGTTCGTTTCTGTAAGTTATGAGGGTGACGGATCTGATCAGCCTGACCATAAAACCGCCCTCAAGACAATCGACCTGCTTCGTAAGAACAGAAACAAACGGTTTTTTATTGCTGCCGGATTTGTCCGTCCTCATTACCCGATGGTCCAGCCAAAGCGGTATTTTGATCTTTATCCTTGGCAGGAAATAGCACTGCCAGAGTCCGTCCCCAATGATCTTGAAGACATGCCCAAACTTGCTATCACGCGCAGTCGATCCGCTCTTAACGGGATAGACAGGTTTCCTGATAATCAAAAGCGAATGTGGTCTGCCTATTACGCCTCGGTAACATTCATGGATGAACAGGTTGGGCGTATCCTTGATGAACTCGACCGGCTCGGGTTGCGCGACGAAACCGCTGTTGTCTTTACCAGTGACCATGGCTATCACCTTGGGGAACACACTTTCTGGCAGAAGAGTAATCTGCATGAAGAAGT
>CALCSP010000663.1 GCA_937893785.1 uncultured Verrucomicrobiales bacterium | reverse complement strand
TTACAAGAGCAGTTTGCCCGGTAAGATACTCCGCAATCTCCTCTGGATAGTCAACGGACGCTGAAGCACGCTTGGCATAGGAATTTTTTGTTACGTGCACTCCGGATGCACAATCCAGAAGTTTACCCCTCAGTGTTTCAAACTGATCCACCGTCAGTGCACTATAATCAACCACGACCATAAACGGCGATGCATTGAAACGCTCGATTAAGTCACTGATAATATTCTCTTTGATTGCTTTCATGGCATTGCTTGTTATCGCCTGTAACCTTTCCAAAAAATCTTATTACTTCTTTTCAAATGCAGCTGCATCCAATGGCAACCCGGGTGACACGGTTGCGGAAAGGGTAACACTGTCGAGATATCTACCCTTTGCAGAAGCCGGTCTGGCACGCACAACGGTTTCTATTACCGCCTGTCCATTATCAAGTAACTGCTCAGGAGAAAAGGATACCTTTCCGATCGGAGCAGAGATATTGCCGTTGCGATCCAGCTTGAAATCAATTCGTCCAGCCTTTACAGCACTGACTGCAGCGGCTGTATCATCAGTGACCGTACCAGTCTTGGGGTTTGGCATCAGTCCGCGGGGTCCGAGGAAACGGCCAAGCTTGCGCACTTCAGCCATTGCTTCAGGCGTGGCAACCGCAACATCAAAATCCTGAAAGCCATCCTGAACCTTTTTTAGCATGTCTTCATAACCGACATGTTCAGCCCCGGCATTTTTTGCAGCAGTCGCCGCTTCACCCTGGGCAAAAACCAGCACCTTTACCTCTTTTCCTGAACCATGAGGCAACGGACAGGTTCCACGCACCATCTGGTCGGACTGCTTAGGGTCAACGCCAAGCCTGATGGATACGGTAACAGTTTCATCATATTTGGCTGGCGGAAATTGCTTGAGCAGACCAACAGCATCGGAAAGAGAATAATTTTTTCCTTCCTCAATCATCTCCGCAGCCTTGCGGTATCGCTTACTTCTTTTTTGTGCCATTTTAATAGTCGCAGTGCTAACGGGATTTTTCTACCCTCCTGCTGATTGGTTTATTGTCTTATTTGATTAGTATCCTGTTGGCTACATGCCCTCAATCTCAATGCCCATCTGGCGTGCACTGCCGGCAATAATACGGGCCGCTGCCTCGTCATCATTGGCATTGAGGTCAGGCTTCTTAATCTTCACGATCTCCATCAGCTGCGCCTTGGTAATCGTTGCCACCTTCTGCTTGTGAGGCTCTCCTGAACCTGATGCAATATTGGCTGCCTTCTTTAACAGGGCCGACGCTGGCGGCTGCTTACAGACAAAGCTAAAGCTCTTGTCCTTGTAAATGGTAATAACAACAGGTAATACGTCGCCCGCCTGCCCCTGGGTCTTGGCATTAAAGTCCTTACAAAACTCCATAATATTGAGTCCTGCCTGTCCCAGTGCCGGGCCTACCGGCGGAGAGGGATTTGCCTGCCCTGCTGGAATCTGCAACTTAAGTGTTCCGGTGATTTCTTTTGCCATGTTGTGACGAGAGGTATTAATGGTTTAAATTTTTAAGATCAGGCCTCTTTTTCAACCTGCCAGTATTCCAGTTCAACGGGTGTTGGACGTCCAAAAACGGTGACAGAAACGAGCAACTTACCCTTGTCATTGTCGATCTCTTCAATGACACCGGGTTGACTCTGGAATGGACCGTCGGAAACCTTAATGGTTTCTCCCACTTCGTAGTCAATCTTGGGCTTAACGCTCTCGGAACGTTCCTTGATCTGACCCAACATGCTCTCCACCTCACGTAAACGCATTGGAATCGGTTTAGACTTTGTGCCCGCAAAACCAATAACACCGTGTGTTTCCTGAATGAAATACCACGTACGATCAACCAAGCCGCCTTCTTCGTCCAGAAGATGCATATTGGCAATGATGTAGCCGGGGTAAAACTTGCGCTTGGTCTCCGATCGCTTCCCTTTCTTTACCTCCGAAACTCTCTCAGTGGGCACGAGCACCTTGAAAACCACATCACTCATTTCCTCCGACTCGACACGGCGCTTGATGTTGTCGCAAACCTTGTTTTCCTGTCCGGAAAGCACATGCACAACATACCATTGCTCGCTTGGTGCTGGTGGTGTCAGAGCCATCTTTTAACTAATTGGATAATTTCCTTATGGAGTAATTGAAAATAGTGAGAACTCCTTGAAGAACATAGGGACCTCTTAACAAGAATCGGTTAGCCAATCTTGGTGAAGAGTTCGATAATATTAAACAAGATTAAATCCCAAAGGCTTACAAATGCCCCGAGCAACATCATGGCGATAAAGACGACAACAGTTGAGTCGGTCAGCTCCTTGAAGCGCTTGAAACCTTTCTCGCCCTTGTCCTTTGGAACCCACGGCCAAGTCGCTTTTTGCAACTCAGCCTTCACTTCACCAAGATACTTGCTTATTTTCATGATCCTTATCTGATGATTTTCGTGTAGATCAGGGAAGTGGCAGGGTAGGAGGGATTCGAACCCACGACACCCGGTTTTGGAGACCGGTGCTCTAACCAGGCTGAGCTACTACCCTCTGGTATCAACTTGATCTGCGCTCTGGGTTGCATCTAAGAAATTTACCTTACAATAATGTCTTTTTTTACGGCAGAGCCGGAGCCGCGACGGGCATCGCCCGTCCGGATCCGGCTTTTGCCTAGAAATCGGAAGCCCGTTCGCCGAAGCTTAGTCAAGAATCTCGGCAACCCGACCCGCACCTACAGTTCTGCCACCTTCACGGATAGCGAAACGGATGGTCTTCTCCATTGCAATCGGCGTAATCAATTCTACCTCCATGGTAATGTTGTCGCCGGGCATCACCATCTCAGTGCCCTCAGGCAGCTTGATCGTTCCGGTGACATCCGTGGTGCGGAAATAAAACTGTGGGCGGTAGTTACTGAAGAAAGGAGTGTGACGGCCACCTTCATCCTTGCTTAAGACATAAACCTCTGAGGTAAACTTCAAGTGAGGCGTAATAGAACCTGGCTTGGCAATAACCTGACCGCGCTCAATGTCCTCTTTCTTCACACCACGCAAAAGGATACCGACATTGTCGCCTGCCTCACCACGATCGAGCAGTTTACGGAACATCTCAATATCCGTAACCGTCGTCTTCTGAGTGTCACGAATACCAACAATCTCCACTTCCTCCATCTTATTAACAACCCCGCGCTCAATTCGACCAGTGGCAACAGTCCCGCGACCTTCAATCGAGAACACGTCCTCAATCGGCATCAGGAAGTCCAGATCAACAGGACGCTCAGGCTGAGGAATGTAATCATCAACAGCTTTCATCAGTTCCATGATTGCCGCCTTGTGGTCGGCATCGCCTTCGAGAGCCTTAAGGGCAGAACCCTTGGCAATCGGGATGTCATCACCCGGAAACTCATATTGACTAAGCAGTTCACGAACTTCCATCTCGACCAAGTCAAGAAGCTCAGCGTCATCAACCTGATCCGTCTTGTTCATGAAGACGGCGATTGCAGGAACACCCACCTGTCTGGCAAGCAGAATATGCTCACGAGTTTGAGGCATTGGACCGTCAGCGGCCGAAACAACCAGAATAGCACCATCCATTTGGGCAGCACCTGTGATCATGTTCTTCACATAGTCAGCGTGACCAGGACAATCAACGTGCGCATAGTGACGGTTCTCAGTCTCATACTCAACGTGTGCTGTTGAAATCGTGATGCCACGCTCTTTTTCTTCAGGAGCAGCATCAATCTCGTCGTAATTTTTCTTCTCAGCCAGACCCTGCTCGGCAAGGGTATGACAGATAGCAGCAGTCAATGTCGTCTTGCCATGGTCAACGTGACCGATGGTGCCGATATTCACGTGGGGTTTATTCCTTTCAAATGCTTCTTTGGCCATGACAGTATTTTTTAGTTGATAACGGGTGCTTTATTTTCCGGTTATCGGGGTATGTTGTTGGTTTAACTGCTTTCGGTATAAAAGGGAAATCGATTGATTCGGCTTACCCCTCCGATTGCTGTTTTATGGTTGTTCGCTTTTTTTATTTTGTACCGGTTGCCCGGGTTACGATTTTGATGCGGTCTGCTATATTTTATTTTTTTACTGCGTTTGGAGCTCATGACGGGATTTGAACCCGTGACCTCTTCCTTACCAAGGAAGTGCTCTACCCCTGAGCTACATGAGCGAATTCGTTACTAATAAGGCCTTCTGATTTCTTGTTCTTTAGGATACTAGCAATGAAACACTCACGCAGTTCGCGAACCAAGCCTCTCCGGTACAGCAACATCACAAGGAATGAGGCAGCAACGAAAAACCAGCAAAAATCCGCGAAAACTGGGGCGAAACACTATCAAATAGGCCCTAGCTGTCAAAAAAATTTTAGTATTTTTAGGAGTCGCTTGCCCAATGAATCATAAGTCCTTTATTATAATGTGTTTACGAAATGAACCTCGGGAGCTATTTTGTGTCTCATCTGTAATTACGCTGAAATTGCGCTAAAAAACTGCCAGCACCGATCAAATTTCGACCTTTTCCCGCACCCTCTCTATCCCGGTGGCCTTTCCACTCTCAATGTCAATATCAACAAGGGCACCACAAACCTCCACGGCTCCCTTTGCAACTGGCATCACTCTGGGGGTGGAGGTCAGCATTCGCTCAATAATGGGATCAACGCGCCTGCCAAGGACAGATTCTGCCGGCCCACACATGCCGGCATCACAAAGGAAAGCCGTTCCTCCCGGAAAAACCTGATCATCAGCAGTCTGCACGTGCGTGTGCGTTCCAATGACAGCAGAAACCCGACCATCCAGAAATCGTCCGGTGGCAATCTTTTCACTGGTTGCCTCTGCGTGAAAATCCACAAAAATCATTCTGATGCCATCCTCATCGCGCAGCCTTGTCACTTCCTTATCAATAGCCAAAAGAGGATTTTCAAGTGGTGGCTGCATGAAAGTGCGCCCTTGGGCATTAATGACTGCCACCTTGCCCTTCGCACTTTCCAGAATCACGCTTCCCTGCCCTGCGGTGCCTTGCGGGTAATTCAAGGGGCGCAAAAGGCGCGGCTCTGTGGCAAGGAATTCCACGATCTCCTTCTGGTCCCAAATATGATCACCAGTGGTAATCACTGCAGCACCTGCCCTTAACAGGGCAATGGCAATTTTCGGGGTAATCCCGCGCCCTCCGGCAGAATTTTCACCATTGACAACAATGAAATCCACGCCCCGCTCTTCACGAAAACGGGGCAGGGTCTCCGCAACTGCCTTACGGCCGGGTTCGCCAACAATGTCGCCGAGGAAAAGCAACCTCAGGCAGGATGTTTCTGGTAAAGGGTCCAAGGTGCAACGCTAAAGCGAAAATTGTCACGCTCAACCCCGTATTGAGGTGATATGTTCCCTTTTATGAAACATCGTATCCTGCTCTGGCTTGCACTTCCCGTCATGGTGCTTGTGGCAGCACTGTTCTGGACCGGCAGGAACAATAAGGATCCAGAATCGGTTGAGGCACCGGAACTGGTCCCTGAGCAGATGAGCCTGAGAGCAAATATGAGCGCACTGGCCGCAACACCGGACTGGTCAAAGCTGCAGGATTACCAATACACCATGCCACGGAACATTTTCATGACCCAGCTTAATGCAGTCTACTCGCAGGACAGGGCCTGGCATTCCGTGATCACGGTTCATGAGGATTTTGCGGATGTGCGGGGCAGTGGCAATGAACGCATACGGGTATATTTTGCCGGACGCAGCCAGCAGAAACCACCACCACGTTACTGGCGAAGTGCCCGGGAACTGCCCTCCGCGCCCGACCTGTCCGGGAAACCTCTTTCAGGATTACGCATTGCCGTCGACCCGGGCCACATAGGCGGAGAATGGTCCAGGATGGAGGAGCGCTGGTACAGGGGAAATGGAGGCCATGAGGTCAAGGAGGGAGAACTCACACTGGCCACTGCCATCCTGCTCAAGGAGCAACTTGAGTCACTCGGTGCAAAAGTCTGGTTGCTGCGTGACAAGCCCGAACCGGTAACCAAATTGCGACCGTCTGACTTCAGGCCCCTTGCAATACAAGTGCTCAAGAGCCGGGGGAAAGAACCTACGGAAAATGCCCTGCGCAGAGCAAGCGAGAGCCTCTTCTACAGAGCACACGAGATTCGACGACGAGCACAGATTATCAATACGGAGATCAAGCCAGACATCGCCCTCTGCCTGCATCTCAATGCCGAGTCCTGGGGCAATCCCGAAAAACCGACTATGGTCTCACGCAATCATTTCCACCTGCTCATCAATGGTACTTACAGTGCTAGGGAACTGCGCCTCGAAGACAACCGCTTCCACCTCTTGAAACGCCTATTTCAGCGCACCCACGATGAGGAGTTGGCCTTAAACCGCAGCATTGCCAAGGCAATGGCTGAGGAAACCGGGCTGCCCCCTTATATTTACACGACCAATAACGCCAAGCTAATCGACACGGAAAATCCCTATATTTATGCCCGGAATCTCCTGGCCAACCGCGTATACCATTGCCCGGTGGTTTTTCTGGAACCTTATGTCATGAACAACCCTGAGGTATACAAGAGGATTTCCATGGGTGACTATGATGGGAAAAGCAAAATCGCAGGAACAATGCGCAAAAGCCTCATCCGGGAATATGCAGATGGTATCACTGAAGGCCTGCGTTTGTATTATCAGACGGCCAGAGGCAATAATCCGTAAGTGATGCTGGAGACTGTTCACTCATGAACACAATCATATAATGATGAAAACATTTCTGCTACGCACAGCACTGCTTTCCTTCTGTATTCATTCTGCGCTGGCCGAGAACGGATTGATCCTGCAATTCGGGAACAAAGATGCCCGTCTTGCTGACCAAGTCGCCCTTTACGTACCGGAAGGTCAACCTGCTTCCTCTTTCACGGGCCCTGAAAAATTCGAGGCTATTTGGCAAGGCCAACTAAATCTTGATGCACGTTCCAGATTAATTTTTATCCTGGAAGGTACAGGGCAAGCCACACTTACCGTGGACGGTGAGACTTTATGCGAAAAAATAGGGACTCCTTCGGAACGCAAACGTCTGAGTAGCGGCAAGCACGATATTGAGGTCAAATACAAAAGCCCCGATCAGGGTTCTGCGCAGTTGCGCCTATTCTGGGAAGGTCGTGATTTTGACAGGGAACCTGTCCCCGCATCCGCCTTCAGCCATGAAACAGCCACTGCCATTTTGAAACAAAAAGCACAACTGCGCACAGGACACCGACTAATCAAATCACATGGATGTCTAAACTGCCACGCACAGGGACACAATCCCGTTGCGCCCTCGCTTGAAGATATCGGCAACCGACTAACAACTGCATGGCTTGCCAACTGGATTCTGGATCCCTATGAATATCGCCCCGGATCGCATATGCCTCGACTCTTCTCAGGCGAGGATGCCGCGCAGAAAGCAGCCGATATCGCCCATTTCCTTGCCCCCCCGCAACAGCGCGGTGCTGATGAAGTCAATCCAACGGAAACCCGGCGCGGCGGGCAAATATTTTACCAACAAGGCTGCATAGGATGCCACACCCTTGACGCCAGAGGCGGGGAAGGTCGCATCGGTCTCGGCGAGGTTGCAACAAAATACCAGCAATCGGCTATCGCCAATTACCTACTCAACCCTGCCAGGCATTATGATCATTCGCGAATGCCCGATTTTGGTTTCAATGAAAAGGAAGCGAATGCGCTGGAAAGATTTTTGCGCAGTCTTTCAAAAAGCAGTTTACCCAAAAACCAACCGGGCAACGCGAAACGCGGCAAGATGCTCCTGACACAAAGCGGCTGCATTAATTGTCATGCAACCGACCAGATGGAGTCAGAAATGCCGCTACCCGGAAAGCTATCAGAAATCAATTCTGCTCAATGTAAGAAAGCCGGATACAGCCTCTCAGAAATTCAACAGCAGGCCATTATCGCAGCACTAAACTCCCCAGAAAAGCCACATCATGTTCCCGCCGAGTTCGCCAGCCATCAATTTACGGCCTTGCGTTGTGCCGCCTGCCACGACCGGAACGGCCAACAAGCCCACCGTGAAAAATTTCACGAGGAAATTATGCACCTGAAACCTGCTGATCGTGCCATCGATGACGAGAAACCTGGAAGCCATAAAGAATTAATTCCACCACTTGATCACCTTGGCTTCAAGCTACGCCCGGAATGGCGCACACGCCTCCTAACCGGAAACATTCAACCCAAAACCCGCCACTGGCTGAAAGCCCGCATGCCAGCATTTGCCAAACACTCCATCGAGATATCCAAAGGTTTCAGCCATGCCGCCGGTCTCTCACACCGGTCCGAAAATCCGCTGCCTATCGACAAAGATAAAACAAAAAACGGGGCCCTGTTGGCGGGCATCACTGGTTTTTCATGTGGTTCCTGTCATGCAATTGGTGATCAGCCCGCATTTGCAGTATTTGAGGGAGAGGGACCAAACTTCAGAGATGCCGGCATGCGTTTACGGCGTGAATATTTCCAGCTATGGATGCGTTCCCCCATGCGACAATGGCCCGGAACCATTATGCCGACATATGCCTCGGAAGGCAGAACCCCCCTCAATCAATTTTACAGTGGCGACTCCGCCAGACAATTTGATGCTATTCACCACTACCTCTTATCCCTGGGAACGAAAGCGAACGCTGAAAATAATGCCCACGAAAGGTAACCACAGCTTCCGAGAAGCATAGAGCCCAAGTGAATTGCCCCCATTATTGAAACACACTAAATTACCGGACAGTATGGCGGGATTTAAGCAAAAAATTACGACACTTTCTCGTGACCGAAATTTCCTTTTGCGATCGGCATTACTGATCGGCGCAATTGGCATAGTCAGCGGTTTTTTGCTCTCCAAATTGAGGGACCACACCCCTCAAACCGAAAACCTGTTGTCGGCCATCCATACCTGTTGCCCCTGGTTAACCGGCGACATTCAAGAAATTCCATTAAGCAAGGAGGAGATTTCGAACCTGCCAAAGATTGTGAAGATTGGTAATGGCAAGAAATACACGCCTGAGAATCTTGCTGTTGCTGTTCGGCAGGGGCTTTATCAACTGACTCAAAAACTTGGAATTGGACCACAACTCCTTTCGGCGCAGCAAAATGCACTTTTCAGAGTTTATGCTGATGCGCTATATGCCACGACAGAACGCCAACGGCAGCAATCACGCCGGGCATTGCAATTGACTGCTGACCAGAAACAATTCCCGCGCTTTGCCTGTGAGTTTTACGCGGACATTCTGACAATTGAAAAAAAATACGCCAAGGCATTGGATTACCTAGAAATGGAAGTGGCCGCATACCCTCAATCCAATTATGCCAAGGCAAGTATCCTGAGGTTACTGCTTCAACTTGAGCAAACCGAACAATTGGCCGTCCAGTTTGAGAAACCCGACTATAGGCAAACACTCAATAGCCGTGAGTTCATGGAAATTACGCTGTTTCTCGGCAAGTGGACAACCCTGATAGCATGGCATGGGATCAGAATTGTCAAAAATACATCAATTCCCTGGGTAGTAGTCACGGCATTCGCAGCCTTCATATGGCTAATTATCATTACTAACCTCGGAAAACTTGGGGAAAGATGCCGCCTGCGCGGAATGCTATATATACTGGGTTTTACCAGTGGATTTTTCTCCACATTACCTGTGCTAGGAATACTTATCTGGCAGGAACAAATCCTAGGATTCAACTTCAACGGAAACTTCGGTAATGACCTCCTCTATTGCATTTGCGGCATCGGTCTACGGGAAGAGTGTGCCAAACTACTTGCAATCCTGCCATTGCTGCCGTTTTTGCTGAAGCGCAAATCCTCAATGGAGGCCCTAGCAACTGCGGCCTGCGTAGGCTTGGGATTCGCAGCTGCGGAAAACCTGATTTATATCAACCCGGGTTCGGAAGGTGGAGTCTTCCCTAGGTTTCTTACAGCAAACTTCTTTCATGCCTCTCTGACCGGTATCGCAGGACTCGCCATGTTTCACCTTTTCCGTTGGCCAAGGACGCGCTGGGAAGAGTTCATTACCGCCTTTGTTGTCGTCATCGTTGTCCACGGCCTGTATGACGCAGCAGCTGGACTGGTTCCTCAAATCTCGGAGCAACTAGGAATTTTCACGATCATTATTTTTGCCCTTGTCGCCAACCGTTATATCAATCTGGCCAAGGAAGTGCGTGAAGGAGGAGCTTCATCACTCTCACCAATGGGTGTCTTTGTCATTGGGGCCGCTTTATTGGTTGCTGCAGCATGGAACTTGGGATGCTTTATTCATCCCATGCGCGATGTGATGCGTGATGTCGGACAAAGCGCATTGGCAATGGGCGCAATGTCTTTCTTGTTTATTAATCAGTTTCGCGGAGAATAAGGTAATTGCCGGCATTGAGAATCCGTAATTTCCTTGACCTACGACATAGGGGAGGTTTTAGCTTTGAGATCAAAATGAAACACCACCTTTCCATGAAAATACTCGTTGCCACCGCAACAAGTATTTTCTCGTTCTGCCTTTGCTCTTGCAATACACTCACATGGTTTAGCCCATTCAACTCCCCAGAAGAAACAACTGGTAATTCATTAAACCCTCCAACAAAGCCTGAGCCAAAGCCT
>CALCSP010000662.1 GCA_937893785.1 uncultured Verrucomicrobiales bacterium | reverse complement strand
GCCTAGACCGTGAAATTTGTCGGGTTTTTCAAGCGCAGGTTTGTATCCACGCCCCTTCTCGGTAATGATATGGAGTATTACCGGTTCTTTCTGTTTTTTTAGAAATTCAAAGGTTTTGATTAACAGTGGGAGATCATGTCCATCAATAGGCCCATAATAGCGTAGGCCAAATTCCTCAAATATCACACTAGGAACAAGGATATTCTTAGCGCCTTCTTCTACCTTACCGGCAAGGCGTCTGACATTTTTCCCCATGATTTTCTCCACGAAGTTGGCTGCGGTATCATGTATGCCGGCGTAGGTTTTGCTGGTCGTTATCTTGTTAAAGTATTTTGCGATAGCGCCAACATTTTTATCGATTGACCATTCGTTGTCATTGAGCACAACGATAAAAGGACTATTAAGGCTAGATATATTGTTAAGTGCCTCATAGGTGGGGCCGCAGGTGAAGGCGGCATCTCCGGCAACCGCGATGACATGGTTATCTTCTTTCTTTAGATCTCTGGCGGCAGCCATGCCAAGTGCTGCTGAGAGGGCTGTGCCGGCATGACCGGCTCCGTAACAGTCATGTTTACTTTCCGTACGCAACAGGAAGCCGTTCAGGCCTTCATACTGGCGGATACTATTAATTTGGTTTCTTCTGCCAGTCAGCATCTTGTGGACATAGCCCTGGTGGGATACATCAAAGAGAAACTTATCATTGGGAGAATCAAAAACCCTATGCAGAGCAATGGTTAGCTCAACTACACCAAGATTGGGCCCTAGGTGACCACCAGTACGTGAGAGATTGTCGATCAGCTCGTGGCGGATCGCTTCGGCAAGAGAGGTTAGATTTTCAGCAGGGAGTTGCTTGAGTTCTTCCGGGCTACTGATGCTTGGTAAAGAAGGTGATTTAGAGGAGCTGGATTCCTTCATTTGGTTTTTCCTCTGAAATTAAAGATGATTGTGGATCCGCTTTCGCGTTGTTGCCGCTTTCCGGATCGGTTTCATCAAGGGGAGTAAGACAATTATCTGTTGAACCGAGGTCTTTGTTGATTTTACTGATTTTGGCACGGGCGTTTTCAATACGCTCCCTGCATAGTTTTAAAAGCTTGGTGCCTTTCTCGTATTCCTTTAACAGATCGTCAAGCGGAATGCGTTCTGTTTCCATCCGATCTATAATATTCTCGAGACTTTCCATTGCTTCCTCAAAACGCAATTCTTGTTTTTTGGGGTCTTTATTATTACGAGGCATAACTAATGGACACGTTTTGGTTGCCCCTATATTAGCATTTCCGCATCTGCAGGAAAGTGAACTTTATGGCTTCAATTAGAGTTAATCCCCGTTTTCTTCCAGATAGAAAATGCCTCTGGAAATCATTTTCGTATTGAGTTGATTGAAATCCATATTTTTCATGGACGTAACTATGGTGTCCCCGGCTTGTGTCCAGGTTTTTGGCTGAAGTTCCCGAAGACCGGCCAAAGCAACTGTCCGTCCAGTGATGAGCGGAGCCCAATCCCGTTCTTTTCCGTATATCATCTGGAAGAATGATTGATTAGCAGATTTTTGGGTAAGGAGTATGCCTGAGAGGGGTTGCCCTTTCTGTGCCGTTAAGAGTTT
>CALCSP010000661.1 GCA_937893785.1 uncultured Verrucomicrobiales bacterium | reverse complement strand
CAATTGAAGGATGAACGGAAGATTCGAAATTGAATCCTTTGTGAGAAACAGAATCCCCAATGGTCTATCGTAGCGGTAAACCGTTCAGCATGACGGGTGGAGAAGTGGAGCGGGTGATGGGAATCGAACCCACGTCTCAAGCTTGGGAAGCTCGCGTTCTACCATTGAACTACACCCGCAATGGTTTTTACCTGATGTAAAAAAGGGACCGGTTGCCCGGTCCCTTGAAGTTTAAGAAACTTGCTTGGCAAATGCCAATCAAATAACGGGATTCCTACCAACTGGTGTGCCAATCCCGTGGATCGTTTGCAGAACCTTTTTCTCTGGGTTTGCCTTCAGACCAGACAATAATCTTTTGGCGAAGCTCTGCCTCTCCTGAACCGCTAGGGTCAGGATTTTGTACTTTATTATCGTAGTTGGCATCAATAATCATGTAATACGGTTGCCCCCACGGATCGGCCATCATGATAGAATCTCCTGACCCATAAACTCCACCTACAGGGACCCCACCTCTGGCATCCTTAGCCAGCTTACCCTCATAAAACGTCTTCCCGCGCGTGTTCAATGGATGAACATCACCGGAGGAAAGAATGCTCATGATGTCATCGTCCTGAGTGTTGAGCTCAACATCCTGATCTCCACCGTAGGGAAACCGGCCGTATTCAAGCTGATAACTGGAAATCGCCTGCTTTAGATCCTGCACATCTTTTTCCGCCTCTGTCTTTCTCACCGTTTCCATGACCATGCCATAAACAGGGAAGGAAACGGCAGCGAGAATCGCAATGATAACGATAACAATTAAAAGCTCAATGAGGGTAAATGCCGCGAATCGGCTACGTCGGGGAAGAGGTTTTATAGAAAGGGATCTCATGTTAGAAGCAGGGTTATTTTTAAGGAGGTATTACAATGTGTATACACATAATACCTATTTTCAGGTTACCAGTTTTTTTTGCGAAAACAACGCTTTTATGCGAATGATACGGATCTATCCGCTGCCAATTAAAGTGACATCTTGGCGATTATTTCAGGTAAGGAGGTAGGATTTCTTGGCAATTCCGGCAACCGTCAGCGGGCTTTTCACCCCATTTTTTTCATCATATGGCTGCGGCCAAAAAAACATCCAAAAAAAGAACCCGCAAGGGCACGGGCAATGCATCCGGACTACGCAAACGCCTGCAGAAACTCTTGAGCAGCACCAGCTACCAGCCGATGAACAAGTCGGAACTGGCCCGTGAGCTGAACATCGCGCCCAAACAGCGCCAGATGCTGCGCAATCTGCTAAGGGAACTTGAATCCGGCGGCACGCTCAGACAGGGAAGGAAAGGGCGCTATGTATTGCGGGGCAGCAGTGATATCGTTGGCATCCTACACTTCCAGCCCGCCGGTCACGCCTTTGTGGATCCGGAAAGCAACAGCAATGAACGCGGCATTTTTATTCCTCGTGGCGCAACGGGAACTGGATTGCACGGAGATAAGGTCGCGGTGCGCACAGAGAGCGGCAATGGTACGCCACACTGGATCAAGCACATCAAAAATGCCAGAACGCGCAATCAACTGGAAGCCAAATACTCCACGGAAGGTAGGCCTAAAGAAGGACGCGTAGTTCAAGTAATTGAACGACGCAATAATGCCCTGATCGCCACCTTCTCACAACGGAGCCACTTCAGTTATGCGAAACCGGATGACCCTTTGCTACCACCTACGATCAAGCTGGATAGCACCACCATGCCGACCCCGCCGCCAAATCCCGGGGACAAGGTGGTCGTGGCCATCGAACACTGGGAATCCCGTCGCCATCACCCTCATGGCAGAATCACCGAGGTTCTGGGACCGCCGAACACTCCCGGAATTGATATCCTGCAGGTAATCTGCAAGCGCCGCTTGCCACGCAAGTTTCCTAAGGAAGTTCTCATTGAAACCGAAAAACTCAGTGACCGGATAACCGCAGAAGACACCGCCGGGCGCGAGGACTGGCGCAATCGCCCGGTATTCACCATCGATCCTGATGATGCCCGTGATTTTGATGATGCCATCCTTGTAGAGAAAGACAAAGAAGGGGGTTACAGCTTGGCCGTACATATTGCCGATGTCTCTCATTATGTGAAGCCGGGAACTAAGCTAGACAGAGAAGCGCGAATGCGGGGCAACAGCACCTACCTTGCCGATCGGGTCATTCCCATGCTGCCGGAAACACTCAGCAATGGCCTGTGCTCTCTGGTGCCAGGGCAGGATCGCCTCACACATGCCGCCATCTTGCATTTCGACAAAGATGCAAGGCTTCAATCATTCAGACTCTGTAAAGCAGTGATCTGCAGTGCAAGGCGCTTTACCTACCGGCAGGCTTACGATCT
>CALCSP010000660.1 GCA_937893785.1 uncultured Verrucomicrobiales bacterium | reverse complement strand
TCTGCAGACTAATCTAGAAAAAGCTTCAACCTGTTTAGCTAAACACAGAGCAGACCTTCAAAAGCAGTAAACTATTCACTCCCGAGAATGTCCTCTCTGTCGTGCCCTCTCATTTCAAACACTCTTGAAATAACGTCCTCAATCAAATTATTCGGGCAAGAAGCACCTGCCGTGACCCCAACGGTCACGGGCTGGTTCAAATCCAAAATGCTACCGGAGTAGGAGGACACCTCGGACTTCTCAGATAAATCAAAATGCATAATCTGCTCGATATTTTTCAGGCATTCAGAATTCTTGATAAAGAATGAAGGTACTTCTTCGCCACCGATTTCAACAAGATGAGTAGTATTTGAACTGTTGTATCCGCCAACAACTAAAAGTATGTCCATCGGTTCTTCAAGCATCTCAAACAATGCATCCTGTCGCTCCTGTGTAGCCCCACAGATCGTATCAAAAAACTGAAAACTATTTTTATCTTCACCACCACCTCGAAGATTTTGTTGTGATTGATCCCTCTCAGCAACAGCCTCGGAAATGCGCATCTGAAGTTCTTCAGTCTCGCTCTTTAACATGGTGGTTTGATTCGCTACGCCAATTTTCTCCAGATGCAAATCCGGGTCAAATCCACTTGAGTGCGCTCCTTCAAAACGAGAAAGAAACTCGACTGAATTGCCACCATGACGAATATAATCACATAGATAATCACAGTCCTCAAGGGTCAACACCACAAGATAATGCCCACCACTACTAAGAGCGCGACTTGCCGTCGCCCTTGTTTCTTCATGATCTGCCTTGCCATGAATAATCGAGGTATATTGTTCCTTGGCATACTTGCGCACTCTTTTCCAGACACTCATTACATCACCACAGGTAGTATCCACCATCTGGCACCCCTGCGCCTTCAGTTGATCCATTAATGAAACTTCAGCGCCAAAGGCCGGCACAATAACAACGTCATTTTCACCAAGATCACTGATTTGAGCATCAGGACTTTCGCCCCCAATATTCTTGATCTCCATTTCTCGCAACTGACGGTTCACCTCAGGATTATGAATTATTTCGCCAATCAGATAAATATTCTTGTCCTTGAAAACCCTCCTGGCAGCGTAAGCCAAATCAATAGCTCTCTCGACCCCGTAGCAGAAGCCAAACTGCTTTGCCAATCTTACTGTGGTTGTACCTAAAGTGAGGCGCCCCCCGTTATTGTTTAACTTCTCAACAATGCGGCTACGATAATGCTCCTCAACATCAGCCTGCACCTTTGTCATCACCTCAGGAGTTCGGACATTAATGCGCTTTGCCTTCTTTTTTGGAAGTTCTGTTTCCTTGCTTGTCGACATGGAACGGACCGGTATTTAACAATACTGATCATTCGACATCAAATCCCTAAAATAGCAACCCGAGAACGATTAGTCTTTAAGGCACTGTGAGCATTTAGTCCTGTGGTGCCACTTAAATGAATCAATGTCACTAAAACATCTATTGCTACGGTTTTTTCTATATATAACCGTTAATAGACGGATAAATAAGAATTTATGGTTTATTTATATTTGACATAATTTAAACAATTACTATCTTTCGCCGTTACAAGTCTGTAACTGTTTGTTTGTGTTTCATGTTGTAAAGAACGTCCGGTTCGCAAGAACCGGACGTTCTTTATTTTTTGCAAGTTACCGTATCGGGTTGCCTACGCTTTAGGAGACAAGAACATGTCTTTTGTCCCTTTAATAAACGGCAAATGGGTATCAAATCCGGAATCAAACCGTTTCCGCAGATCTGTTGAACAATCCATTGGTCCGTTTGGAAATTCTTCAAGGGTTGCCATCATTAAATCAAAAAGCCCCTCTACATCGGATATATCTATGAATTCAGGCGAAATTAAATCTTCCGCTCCACAATTATGGTAATTGCCCAGCGGTATAGAGATCCCTGCAGTACGAACACCATAAGCCTGTAGCCCAGAAGCCTCGCAAGCTCCACGATCCAACAAAGCGCGTTGCGTTTTTATCGAATGCCTGTTTCCTGCCTCCAAAATAGCGGCTGTTGCCGTATGATCAAAGATCGAAAGACGATCCCCCACACGACACATGGGGCCATCTCCCATTTTCGCTCGATCCACTGCAACACTGGTCTCAATGGAAACAAAACATGCATCTGAGCGAAAAGGCCACATTTTTGCCATTGTGATAGCACCCACGAAACCAACCTCTTCCGCACGGGTAAAAAGTGCAGCACAAGGATAATCGATCCCATTACGATCTAGCTCTAAAAGTAAAGCGACGATGGTGGCACAACCTACCAAGTCATCACATGCACGGGACCATATCTTTCTTTGCCTTACTTCAAAAGCCGGTAAATCCCACATCGCAAAACGACCAAATTCTTTAATCGGAAAATTCTTTTTAAGATATGACTCAGGCACTCCGCCTAGAAATGTAAACCGGTCACGCACCCTTGCTGGATTCGGTTCATAAGCCGATGCATCTGGTAATTCAACAAAGCCTGGATGATCCATGTGGGCCCCAAAAACCCAACCCGGCTCAACCGCGCCAGCACCATAGCGGGCAATAATGTTACCAAATCCATCCTGCTCTATCCGCACGGAATTACAAGAGGCAAGCAAACGTATAATAGTCTCACTTACGTGATATTCGTGGAAAGGAGCTGTAGGAACTGTAAGAATAGTCTCTAGAATTTCATTTAAATGTCCCCTATCTATCTTCATGGTCTTGCAATTCAAACACACAGTTGAACATGCCTTCATCAGCTAAGCAACTCCGTTACCGGTTAGAATGGCTTGCCATTACATCCATTGCTAAAATCATTCCCCTGCTGCCACGCGGAATCATGCTTGCAATGGCCAACGCCTTGGGAAAACTCGGTTACCTATTTGACTGGCGCGGTCGCGAAACCGCACTTGCAAATGTGCGATGCGCAATTTCTGAAGGAACACTACCCTGTAATGATCCTGAAGAACTGGTCCAAAAAAGTTACCAATATTTTGCACGTAGTATGTGTGAACTATTCTGGGCTTCGCGCCTGAATGAAGAGAATTACTCTCAAATTATCCAGGTAGACGTTGAGGATCGTGAAGCCTATGAGCAGGCAACCAAGAATGGGGCAATCTGGGTAACTCCACATTACGGTAACTTTGAATGGATCAGCTTGATGATGGGATACCGCCATCACCCATTTACCCTTGTTGCACAGGACTTCAAGAACGAGCTGCTCACCAAGGTGTTCAGCCAGCAACGTCAACTTAGTGGTCACAAGGTGATCTCGTCCAGAAGAGCGATGGTCCGTTTACTTAAAGTATTGCGTTCCGGAAAACATGTCGCCTTCCTCACTGATTTGAATGTAAAACCCGACAACGCTGCCACTCCAATCCGTTGCTTTTCGTTCCTGACCTGTGTCACCGGTCTTCATGCATTTTTACACCAGAGAACAGATGCAAAAATTATGCCCGGAATTGCCATTCCCTGCTCAGATGGCACTTACCTAATGAAAATTTTTTCTCCTATCGAGATCCCACCTGATTGTACCACTGCCGAAATTGCACAACGGTGCTGGGATATTTTCGAACCACATATAATGGCTTTCCCGGAACCTTGGCTTTGGATGTATAAGCACTGGAGATACCTCCCATCAAAAAATGCGGATAATTACCCCCCTTATTCCAAGCGATCTAGGAAATTTGATCTTCTGCTCAAGCCACCACAGTAGAAAGAAAGACGAGCTCAGAAACGATCCAAGGTTTTCCTGTGAGGATGCCTCAGTGCACCGTAAAGCACACTTCCTAATGCCGCCTTCTCACTTTCAGGCGCCTGCTGGAGCCTGATCCCCCCATAATCCCGGATTATCCTCAGCAGGACGATCTTCATCAGCAACTTTAGGCTTGTCCTCATCTGGTTCCGGCAGATCCGGAGGCGTAGGGCTTTCCGGCGGATCACTCATTATGCCGTCCTTCATTAGGTCGCGGATATGCGAAGCATCAAGTGTTTCGTACTCAAGCAGCGCCTTGGCGATAAGATCAAGCTCATGCTTATTCTCAAGTAACAACTCTTTGGCCTTAGAATAAGCATTGTCAATCAAGCGCTTGACTTCATGATCTATCTTTTCCGCGGTGTCCTCAGAATATGATCTAGTGCTGGTCATGTCACGGGCAAGGAAAGTGTGCTCCTGATGATCCCCATATTCGACCATCCCCAGTTCCTCACTCATGCCCCACTGGCAAACCATCTTACGGGCAACATCAGTAGCCATCTTGATATCACCACCAGCACCATTCGTCACGTCTCCAAAGACAATTTCCTCAGCCACACGCCCTCCCATCGCAACAACAAGATGGTCGATCATCTCAAATTTTCTCTGAGTATACTTATCTTCCTCAGGCAAAAACATTGTCACTCCCAAAGCCGGACCACGGGGAATAATGGTAACCTTATGTAAGGGATCCGTGTGCTCAAGAAGCTCATTCAAGATGGCGTGCCCAGCCTCGTGGTAGGCGGTATTCTCCTTTTCCTTCTCGCTCAGTGCAAGACTACGACGCTCCTTACCCCAGCGCACCTTGTCACGAGATTCCTCCAACTCACGTAATGTAATGGCCTTTAATCCTTTTCTTGCAGCCAATAATGCCGCCTCCGGCGACAACGACACGTGCATGTGTTGGTAACGGAGTCGAGAGGCTCGAGAGGCTGCGCCCTGCGAACCTCTCCGCTCCGCGGCGGAAGAGGGCGGCCGCCCTCGGCCGCATGAGG
>CALCSP010000659.1 GCA_937893785.1 uncultured Verrucomicrobiales bacterium | reverse complement strand
GTGCTGCCCCAGTGAGCTTCATTGCTGTACTGGTTGGAGCAGCCCTGCACGACGGTGAAATCTTTTTTGTGCCGAGCCAAAGGTGCCAATCCTTCGGTTAATTTGTAGCCCGCCCCGGTGTCTTTTAAATCCGGATACCATGTCTCCTTAGTCACTCCAAAACCCATACCAAGGAAAATGGCGCGCTTGGGAAGTGTGACATTCTTCTGTTCTGTGGCGTTTGCAAACGAACGAAACCCGATTGATTCAAGAGCGGGCAACGTAATGAACGTACCGGCGCCTCGCAGGAAATATCTTCGGTTTGTAAAAGAGGTCATGTGTTTGGGTGGTATACAGTCATGCCCAATCACCTGAGGGGTGATATTCTTGGAGTATGGACTTAGCGTTTCTGAAGGGCAAAAAGCGCTTTGTTCTTATTAAACAATACGTATTAAAAGAGATGTTTCTCAACATTTACTTTTCATTTTTTCAAATGTGAGAGGGTTCAAATCAGCATGAAAATTGCAAACCAGATATTTCATATGTGTATGACTTTAAGATGACTATTGACTAGGTCACATGGCAACGCTTGACTGGGCTTATCTCATGAGATCAGTAACTACCCGAAGAAACTTTCTACGTGCTGGGGGGGTGGCGATCGCTCTCCCGATGATGGAATCACTTTCTCCGCGCGCTTATGCAACCGATGGGAAAAGAGTGGTTAAGCGTATGGTGTGCTTGTCGAACAACTACGGAGTCTACCAGAAAGCATTCTTTCCCACATCTGGCGGAAGTGATTACGAGTTGTCTCCAACACTGCAACCGCTGGCAGAGCATCGAAAGGATTTTTCCGTATTCTCCAACCTCGATCACGGCCTGACCGGTGGACATGCCTGTGTGCCGACATTTCTAAACGGGATCCGTCCGGATATGGCTTCAAGTTTTCCAGAGGGAAACATCAGCATGGACCAGAAAGCGGCAGAGTTTGTTGGCGCGGCAACTCGTTACCCATCGATGACGCTCAAGGTAAAGGAAAATAATCAGACCAGCTTTACCCGCACGGGAGTGCAAGTGCCCTCCATTGACGTCACAGCCATGTATCGAAAGCTTTTCCTTGAGGATTCCGCTGAGGCCAGAAAAAAGGAAAGGTTACGACTGAAGCGACATGGCAGCATTCTCGACTCTGTTCTCGATAAGGCTAAGGCGGTGAATCGTCAGCTTGGCAAGCAGGACCAGCACAAGTTTTCCGAGTACCTTGACTCTGTGCGCAGCCTGGAAAAGAAAATTGATTTGCAGCATCCCTGGCTGGATCGGCCTAAGCCGAAAACCAAGATGGAAGAACCACGTCCTCAGTCCCAGACTGCAGACGAAATGAAGATCATGATGGAATTGATGGCTTTAGCGATCGAAACCGATTCCACTCGCATCATGACGCTTTCCACCGGTTTTGCCAATGGCGACTTTGGCCTGCAGGGTGGCTACCACGGATTTTCTCATCATGGTGAGCGGCCGGATCATACAGATGCATTGATGAAAATTGAGCGTAACCAGATCGCGCAGATGGCCTACCTCATTGGTCTTCTCAAGGCTAAGGAGGACCCAATAAATGGGGGTACGCTTTTCGATCATACCATGATCTTGTTTGGTTGTGGGATGGCAACCGGGACCCATTCTTGCCGTAATATGCCGCTTGTCCTTGCGGGTGGCGGTTTCAAGCTAGGCAAACATGTGGTGTTGCCTGAGGGCAAATTCGAGCGGGTGAAAGCCTGTAATCTGCTATTGTCTATGCTGCAGAACTTTGGCCTGGAGGTTGATCGGTTCGGAACGAGCACGGGGACGCTGACGGGACTGGAGTGGAAATCCGCTTAGGCCTACCGAATCAAGATACCAATCAGAGGAGGGAATTGTGAAAACGCCAATCTTCTTGATATTTATTTTCGGCAGCTTTGCATCTTGGTGTAGTGCCAATCCGGATCTCGAGGCACATAGGCCATTCATCAAGGCGCACTGCATTGCGTGTCACGGTCCAGAGAAACAAAAAGGAGACCTCCGATTTGATCAACTCGGGACTGACCTTTCAGATTTGCAGACACTCGAGGCTTGGCAGGGAATCCTGGATCAACTCAATCTTGGTGAGATGCCTCCCAAGAAGCAGCCGCAGCCTCCTTTTCAGGAAATTGCTGGAGTGATCAAGGGATTGACACCTGCGTTGCAGAAGGCTTACGCCGAGCGCAAGAGCACCGGTGGGCAAGCAGTCATTCGGCGGCTGAATAAATTCGAGCTTCGTAATACGCTCCGGGACCTGTTCTACATCAAGCATCCTGATTTTGACCCAACCGTGGTATCAGGACTCTACGACTTCAATGGCAACGGGGTTACTGCCCACAAGACAATTGAGCCAACGCGGAGTTTCCAAGACGATGAGCAAGCAGAGGGTTTCGACAATATTGGGCAGCAACTCGTAATGTCGGATTTTCTTCTCAAGATGCTGATTGGCGCAGGCGAAGAGGTGATCGAAATGGCCACGCAAGACGAAGCACAAAAGCCTTTCGAGACAGAGACTTTTACCGCACCTATTTGCACAAAGACTCTGGCCGGCGGTAGTCTCGGCAAGTATCAGCGGGATAAGGCCGAGCCTTATGACGAGGTGTTTCAGCGTTGGGATCGCTATAACCGTATTGGGCCGGATAAATATGTCGGTGGTATGCGCAGGCCGGCCAACTACAGGATCACCGTGGAGGTTTCCGCCCATAACCCGAAACAGGGTTCGTGGGGAAACTGGACGGTTCGAGAGGGAGGCCTCATTCACCAAGGACGTACAGGCCCCGAAGAACCATTCGAGATTGGTCTTTACCTGCAGCGATTTGAGCACACACGCGGGCCCCGGCACCACCGCATCAAGCGCTGGACATTGCCCGCCGACGGCAGGAAACGGTCATTTTCTTTCGAGACATGGATCGACAATCCATGGAGCACGTGGATCGGTTGGGAGAACGGCCCATGGTTCCGGCACAACGCCTGGCACATTCTGCTTGAGCAGTGGTATCCGGAAGAATACGAGAAGATTGACCGCAAACAGAAAGACTTCAAGAAGCAGGTTGCCGAAGTGCTCTTCAAGAAGGGCTATCTAGGACCGACCCTCCGCGTGCATAGCTATCGTATCGACGCATTGCCCGGGGAGTGGCCGCCCAAAAGCCATACCGCCCTTTACGGGACGGGACCGATCGAGGAGGCGGACTTGCAAAAGCTCTTCCATGCTTTTGCTGAGCGTGCTTACCGGCGACCGGTGGAGCTCGCTGAAATGGACTCCTTCGTCGATCTGGCGAAACAGCTGGTGGCGGATGGTAATTCAAAAAAGGAAGCTATGAAGGCTGCATATGTAGCAATCCTTTGTTCACCTGATTTTATATATTTGCGACAGAACTCTGGTAAGCTCAATGACTTTGCGCTTGCTTCTCGGTTGAGCTACTTCCTCTGGTCGTCAATGCCCGATGAAGAACTGATGAAGCTTGCCCGGGAAGGTAAATTATCGGATGGCAATGAGTTGAGGCGCCAAACCGAGAGGATGTTGAAAGATCCAAAAGCCGCCGCGTTTACCCGCCATTTTCCCGAGCGTTGGCTCAAGCTGTATGAACTGGGCCGAATGGAACCGGATAAGAGAGGTCCATTTGGGCATTACTTTCGCGTGAAAGACTACTTAGTGCCGCAAGTTGATGCATTCTTTCGGGACGTATTGGAAAACAACGGGCCGATTCGTCACTTCATCGACTCGGATTACACTTTCATGAATCAGTTGCTCGGCGAACTGATCTACAAGCAGAAAGTGATTGGTGAGACTTTCCGGAAAGTGAAGCTCGAGGATGGGCGTCGCGGCGGTTTGCTGACCATGCCCGCGGTAATGACCGTGACAGCTAACGGGGTGGATACCTCACCGATCGTGCGCGGCGTGTATGTGCTTGAGAATATTCTTGGAACCCCTCCACCTCCACCTCCG
>CALCSP010000658.1 GCA_937893785.1 uncultured Verrucomicrobiales bacterium | reverse complement strand
TGCACCAGCCTGACGAGTGTTACGATTCCAGACAGTGTCACCAGCATCGGCGCTTCCGCCTTCGAAGACTGCACCAGCCTGACGAGTGTTACGATTCCGGATAGTGTCACCAGCATTGATAGTTCTGCCTTCCGTGATTGTACCGGGTTGTCGGAAGTTACCTTTCTGGGCGATAAGCCAAGCTTTGGTCAGGGTGTCTTTGACGGGGTCAGTGCGGTGGTTTTATACCCGTCGTTTGCCAACGGCTATTCCAATCCGCTGGCAGGGCTAATGGCTTACAAGGATGGCGATTATGACCCTATTAACCATCAACACCAGAAAACCCAGCTGGAAGTCTTGAAGCAGATTCGTGACAATGGCAGGGACGCGCAACAGAACACTCAGTTGGAAGTCTTAAAGCAGATCAGGGATCAGCTGCAGACTCTTAATGCCAAGATGCTTGACCTGCAGGCATCCGTTGCCCAGAAGGATGCTCAGATTGCTCAATTGCAACAGCGCCCCACTCTGGAGGAGGTGCAGGAGGGCAGAGAGGGCTCCGTGGTCCTCGAAGTGGACCCGGAGGGCGGCACGGTGACACTCGGTCTGACCATCGAGCAGAGCGGCGACCTCATTGACTGGAGTCCGATTGAGGGCGAGCTGACACGCACGATCCCGATTCCGGACGGCAAGAAATTTTATCGCTTTGCCTTAGATAAGGGAAAAAATCCCGACCAGGGCTAGCCTTGGAGTGCTCATATTGCCCGAAATGGCTTTTTTTAGAGGATTTTAATTCCTTTTTGGGTATTGGCACGTGAACTGCTGCATTAATGTAAGTAGCTGACTGTAAGAATACTATATGCGATTGTGTGCATTCCGGTGGGTTTTCCACTTGGTTTGTGCCTGAGCATGGATAAAGTGAGCGCCCTTTTTGTGTTAAAGTTGCCCAGCTGAATGGGGCATTTAGCCAAGTCTGAGAATGCTCTTGAAGCGTTCAATTAAATAACCAGTTATCTCACCAAAGAAAAACCCAGCCAGTATTGATTTTAAGCCGAACCCTCCCCAATTCCGGTAAAAACATGACTTATGAAGTTTAAAGGATTGCCATCCAAACGCGGCCTCTACGATCCCGCCAATGAAAAGGACAGTTGTGGTGTAGGCTTTGTGGCCCATATGAAGGGCGAACCGAGCCACCAGATTGTGCTCGATGCTCTCGAAATGCTCGTCAGGATGGAGCACCGTGGGGGGTGTGGTTGTGAGCCGAACACGGGCGATGGTGCCGGTATCCTTGTCGGATTGCCGGAGGGATTCCTGAGGAAAGTGGCAAAAGAGGACCTGGGCATTGAATTGCCCGAAAAGGGACAGTTTGGCGCCGGACTGGTCTTTCTTCCCAAGGACGAAAAAGAGAGAGAGAAATGCATTGCTGAGGTTGAGAAGATTATCCAAGAACTCGGGCAGGTTTGTCTGGGTTGGAGGGATGTACCTGTTCGCACGGAAGAAGCAAACGTGGGTCCGGCCGCGAGGGCCGCGGAACCGTTCATCAAGCAGTTGTTCATCGGTGCCGCTGAGGGTGTGGAGGGAGATGATTTTGAGAGGCAGCTATATATCATCAGGAAGCGTGCCAGTCATCAGCTCAGGTTCGACATGGAGATGGAGCAACGGTTGCTGTTCTACATTTGCAGCCTTTCCACCAAGGTGATGATTTACAAGGGCATGCTGAACACTGCTCAAGTGCTCCAGTATTTCAGTGATCTGGCCAATCCTGATTTCAAGACCCACTTGGCTATGGTGCACTCAAGGTTCTCCACAAACACGTTTCCAAGTTGGGACCGTGCTCAGCCTTTCCGGTTCATGAGTCATAACGGGGAGATCAATACACTGCGGGGAAACATCAACGCAATGCGATCAAGGGAAGGCACCTTGAAAACCGATCTCTTTGAAGAGTATCTTCCAACTCTCTATCCGATCATGGAAGAAGAGTGTTCTGACTCGGGGAATTTCGACAATGCCCTTGAGTTTCTTCTCATGTCCGGGCGCACCCTACAGGAGGCAGTCCTGCTGATGGTTCCCGAGGCTTGGCAGAAGCACAAGCAGATGGATCAGAGTAAAAGGGACTTTTATGAATACAATTCGTGTATCATGGAGCCTTGGGATGGTCCTGCTTCCATTGTGTTTACCGATGGCAAATACATCGGAGCGGTGCTTGACCGCAACGGCTTGCGCCCGAGTCGCTACTACCTGACCAAGGATGACCGGGTCATCATGGGCAGTGAGGTCGGTGTTGTTGACGTTGATCCGGCGGATGTCGTTGCCAAGGGCAGACTGCAGCCAGGTAGAATGTTTTTGGTGGATTTTGAAAAGGGAAAAATGGTCCCGGACGAAGAAATCAAATCCGAATTTGCCGCACAAAGGCCATACGGGAAATGGCTTAAAAACCAGAGGATTGATCTTGATGAACTTAAGCCTGGAGCTGATGCGCATGGGCTTGATGAAGAAACCCTGCTGCCAAGAATGCAGGCATTTGGATTCACGGCAGAGACCATGCAATTCATGCTGCTGCCGATTGTCAGTGAGAAACGTGACCCTCTGGGTTCGATGGGTAATGATGCGGCACTGGCATGCCTGAGCGATAAGCCAAGGATGCCATATGATTATTTCAGGCAACTGTTTGCCCAGGTGACCAACCCTGCCATCGACTCGATCCGCGAGGAGGTCATCATGTCGCTGGAATGTTACATTGGGCCTGAGGGGAATCTTCTCGAGACCACCGAGGAGCACGCCAAGCGACTTCGCCTGCCGCATCCTATTCTCAGCAACGAGCAGCTTGATTCGCTCAAAGGCATGGATCACAACGGCTGGAAGTCGAAGGTGATCGACATTACTTTTCCAAGATCCGAAGGCATAGCAGGTGTAGGCAATACCATCGCAAGAATTTGCGGGGAGGTTGAGGAGGCTATCAAGAGCGGTTACAGCCTTGCAATCCTCAGTGATCGGGCAATTTCCGATGACAGGGTGCCTCTCAGCACCTTGTTGGCCAGCGGTGCCGTACACCAATACCTTGTTAAAAATGCCCTGAGAACTCAAATAGGCATTGTCCTTGAGACGGGTGAAGCCAGGGAAGTTCACCACCATTGCCTGCTCATTGGATATGGTGCTGATGCTATCAATCCTTACCTGGCATTTGAGGCCCTTTGGAAAGCCCGACGTGATGGCCTCACAGATCCTACTGAGTTCGGGGATGATGCGTCTCTCGTTGCTGCTTACCTAAAAGGTGTGGCCAAGGGAATGCTCAAGGTGATGGCCAAGATGGGTATTTCCACCCTTCATTCCTACAAAGGAGCACAAATTTTTGAGGCTGTTGGCCTGAAGGAAGATGTGATCGATCTTTGTTTCCGCGGGACAGCAAGCCGTGTTCAGGGATTGGATCTCAATGAGCTGGCAGAGGAGATGATTCGCAGGCACACGCTTGGTTATCCTCCCCGGGATGAAGTCAGGCTCCCGACGCTCCCTAACCCCGGTGAATTTCACTGGCGTGCCGATGGGGAGAAGCACATGTGGAACCCGGAATCCATTGCGGCTCTGCAGGTGGCTTCCCGCACAAATAATTTCGAATCCTACAAGCAATTCTCGGAGCATATCAATAACAGCAGCAAGGCTCTGTGCGCCCTCCGAGGATTGATGGAATTCAAGCCCGGCATCAACGGCGGCTCAATCCCTCTGGATGAAGTCGAACCGGCATCCGAAATTGTGAAGCGTTTTTGCACCGGGGCAATGAGCTTTGGCTCAATTTCAGCCGAGGCACATGAGGGATTGGCTGTTGCCATGAACCGGCTTGGTGGTAAGAGCAACACCGGTGAAGGAGGTGAAGATCCGGAACGTTTCACTCCGCTTCCCAACGGGGACTCAAAGCGCTCGGCGATCAAGCAAGTCGCCTCTGGGCGGTTTGGAGTAACGATTTGGTATCTTACGAATGCAGATGAGCTTCAGATCAAGGTGTCACAGGGAGCAAAGCCCGGTGAGGGCGGTGAACTGCCAGGGAAAAAGGTGGATGAAACCATTGCTAGGATCAGGCATTCAACTCCCGGCGTTGGATTGATCAGTCCTCCTCCGCATCATGATATTTATTCCATTGAAGACTTGGCCCAGTTGATTCACGACTTGAAGAACGCCAATCGGGCGGCTCGAGTGAGTGTGAAGCTGGTTTCCGAAGTCGGGGTTGGGACAGTTGCATCGGGTGTCACCAAGGCGAAGGCCGACCATATCGTGATTGCCGGTGAGACTGGAGGAACCGGAGCTTCACCTCTCACAAGTATCAAGCATGCCGGTTTGCCTTGGGAACTCGGCGTGGCCGAGACGCATCAGACTTTAGTGCTTAATGACCTCAGGAGCCGGGTTGTGATCCAGACGGACGGTGGACTTAAGACCGGTAGAGACGTTGTCATCGCGGCTCTTTTGGGCGCTGAGGAGATGGGCTTTGCAACGGCGCCGCTGATCACCATGGGGTGCATCATGATGCGCAAATGTCACTTGAACACTTGCCCGGTTGGTATCGCCACCCAGAACAAGGAGCTACGCAAGAAATTCCATGGCTCACCTGATTTCGTGGTGAATTATTTGTTCATGGTCGCAGAAGAGGCTCGTGAGATCATGGCCAATCTTGGCTTTCGTAGCATTAATGAGATGGTCGGGCGAGTTGATGCTCTTGAAATGCAGAAAGCCATTGATCACTGGAAGGCTGATGGCATCGACTTGACTTCGATATTAACACCTGCAGAAAAACCACATGAAGATGTGGGAACATATTGCACGGAATCACAGGATCATGGACTTGAGACAGTTCTGGACATGAAGCTTGTTGAGCTTGCAGCGCCGGCATTGACCAAAAGTGAACCCGTTAACATAGACCTTCCGATCATCAATACGGACCGTACGGTTGGAACGATCTTGAGTAACGAGATCGCCAAGGCGCATGGGGGTGATCTTCTTCCAGAGGATACTGTTAAGATCAAGTTTACCGGGTCAGCTGGACAAAGCCTTGGGGCATTCCTGGCCAAGGGGATCAGTATTGAGTTGGAGGGCGATGCCAATGACTATGTCGGTAAAGGCCTCTCAGGCGGCAAGCTGGCTATCTATCCTCCGAGCACCTCAAGTTTTGCTCCTGAGGAGAACATTATTGCCGGTAATGTCTGCCTTTATGGCGCCACCGGAGGCAAGGCATTCATCAGAGGGCATGCTGCTGAGCGATTCTGTGTGCGCAACAGTGGCGCTTACGCTGTCATTGAAGGCGTTGGTGATCATGGTTGTGAGTATATGACAGGTGGTCGTGCCGTGATACTGGGCCCAACAGGGCGCAATTTTGCTGCGGGTATGTCAGGTGGTGTTGCTTACATATGGGATCCGAATAATCAATTTGAGCCAAATTGTAACATGGAAATGGTTGAGCTTGAAAGGGTCGAGCAGGCTGAGGATATTGAGGAGTTACAGGGCTTAATCGAGGAACATCAAAAACTCACAGGGTCTACCGTGGCAAAAAGTATCCTCGATGGGTGGGAAGGTGCTCTGCGCCAGTTCGTCAAGGTGATGCCCACGGATTACAAACGAGTTTTGGAAGAGAGAAAACAGGCCGAAAAGGAACTTGTGGCCTGAAATAGAAGAATAAAAAATGGGTAAACCGACTGGATTTTTAGAGTTTGAGCGTGAGGTAGTTCCTTATCGTGATCCTCTTGAACGTCTGGAGGATTACGGAGAAATCAATACGACTCCTCCGGAAAGTCATCTGCAGACTCAGGGTGCACGTTGCATGGATTGTGGTGTTCCGTTTTGCCAGTCTGGTAACGGTTGCCCGATTGACAACCTGATTCCGGAATGGAACCACTTGGTTTACCAGAAGCGCTGGAAGGAAGCCATTGACCGCCTCCACAAGACCAACAATTTCCCGGAATTTACCGGGAGAGTTTGTCCCGCTCCCTGTGAAGGATCCTGCGTGTTGGGTATTACCAATCCGCCTGTCACAATCAAGAATATCGAAAACACGATTATCAATCGTGCCTTTGAGGAAGGCTGGGTGACGTCATCTGAGCCCGGTGAGAGGACAGGCAAAAAGGTGGCTATTGTCGGTTCCGGACCTGCCGGGCTGGCTGCTGCTGACCAGCTCAACAAGGTAGGCCATGAGGTGACGGTATTTGAGCGTGCCGACCGTATTGGTGGTCTGCTCATGTATGGTATTCCAAACATGAAGCTGGAGAAGGACGTTGTTGATCGGCGTGTGAACCTGATGCGTGAGGCAGGAATAAAATTCGTCACATGCGCGCACGTTGGAAGCAAGGAGGATTTCGTATCAGGTCACATGACACAGATCATGGAGGAACGAGGATGTGAGTTGCAATTCATTGACCCGAAGGATTTGCTAAAGGAGCATGATGTGTTGCTCATGGCCACAGGTGCCACCAAGCCGTTTGACCCGACCGGTCGCAATCCTGGTCGCGATCTCCAAGGGATCCAGTTCGCGATGGACTTTCTCACCCGCAATACCAAGAGTCTGTTGGACTCCAATCTGGAGGATGAAGCTTACACTTCAGCAAAAGGCAAGGACGTGATTGTTATTGGTGGTGGTGATACGGGTGCTGACTGTATTGGCACTTCATTGCGACACGGATGCAATTCAGTGATCAATTTTGAACTTTTGGACAAGCCTCCCATTGAGCGTGCTGATAACAACCCGTGGCCGCAATGGCCCCGTATTTATCGGTTGGATTATTCGCATGCAGAAAACAAGGCAAAGCACGGTAATGACCCGCGAACCTACCATATTCTGGCAAAGGAATTTGTGGACGATGGCTCAGGGCATATCAAGGGAGTGAAGACGGTCGAGGTAGACTGGTCAAAACCTGTGGAAGGTGGCCCACCTTTCAGTGAGGTGGAGGGTACAGAAAAAGAATGGCCCGCAGACCTGGTCCTTCTGGCTACCGGTTTTGTCGGACCGGAATTGGAAGTTGGCGAAATGCTTGGCCTTGAGACCCAAAACCCACGTGGTAACTGGCAGACCTTTACCGGGGAGCATGGGAAGTTCACCACCAACGTGGAAGGTGTCTTTGTTGCCGGCGATTGTCGTCGCGGCCAGTCCCTCGTTGTCTGGGCCATTAATGAGGGGCGCGGGGCAGCTAGAGCCATTGATGAATACCTCATGGGCTCGAGCCTTCTCCCGGCTCCGGGAGTTACTCAGGGTGGGGTTCCGGTTGGCGCCTAAGAATCAGATAGAGCAGATAGAACGGCGCCCTGTGTTGCTGACTGTGTAAGACTACAGGTTGTCGCATTAACGTTCGTTGATTGTGTCGAACCATTTGATCAACAGTCCCTGTCCGCTTTTACCGGAAATTTCCCGACCCGTTTGTGCTGCCGATTCGCGTGCATTAGGCAGGGATCGGGGTGAAGCTTTCTACAAGCTTTGTCTTGAATATGCTCAGAGTAAGTGGATGGCAGGCTTGCCGGCTCAGTCGTTATTGCAACTGAATAGGGCAATGTCTGCTGAGCTCCTAGGAGATGAGCAATTATTAAAAGAGCAGCCTATCCCTTACGGGGCTGTTGCATGGATCCTGAAGGAGCGCCCGGACTGCAAGGGGCAGTTTCTTGCCAATCCTCGCCGCCACTGGCAACATTATGCTACCCGCATGTCCGGGCCTAGAGCACAATTGCGCACTTGGAGGGCCTGGGCTTGTTACGCGATCGCTTCCAGAATTCTGCCGCATTCTGATTTTCCACATGACGTTGAGCAGGTGGAAAACGAGTTGCTTGTCATGCCAAATGAGCAGGAAATTGCCATCAAACTAGATGCGTTAGGATTGTTTGGCGAGGCTCAGCTGTGGCTTCATTTCCTTGAAAAATAAGGGGTTACAGCCATTATGCGCCAGATGTACTGAAGGAAAGTCCGAATGGGTTAATTTTCTTCCTTCTTGACGGTGATCTCCGGGCGGGGAATGATCACGATCCAATGTCATCCGAAGCATTTCCCGATATAAAGAAAATCCAATACGAAGGGCCGGACTCGAAGAACCCCCTTGCATTTAAGCACTACAACGCGGAGGAGAGCGTTGGTGGCAAGGCGATGAAGGATCATCTTCGCTTTTCCATCGCCTACTGGCATGCCATGCGTAATCCGCTTGCTGATCCCTTCGGTGGCGGCACTGCACAACGTCCATGGGATGATGGCACAGACTCTATTGAAAACGCACAGAATCGTGCGCGGGTGGCGTTTGAATTCATGGAAAAGCTCGGTGTGGAGTTCTACTGTTTTCATGATCGTGACGTGGCTCCTGAGATGGCCACCCTGCAGGAGTCCAATGACGCACTTGATGCCGTCGCGGATGTGCTCCTTGAGGAACAGCAGCGTACCGGGATCAAATTATTGTGGGGCACAGCTTGCCTGTTTGCCCACTTCCGATACAACCAGGGGGCGGCGACCAGTCCCAATGCTGATGTCTTTGCCTACGCAGCCGCTCAGGTGAAGAAGGCGATGGAGGTCACCCACCGCCTTGGTGGAACAGGCTATACCTTCTGGGGAGGGCGTGAAGGTTACTCGACTCTTTGGAATACGGACCTGAAACGGGAACTGGATCACCTGGCGCGGTTCCTGCACATGGCTGTTGATCATAAGAAGAAGATCGGCTTTGAAGGACAGTTCTATATTGAGCCTAAGCCAAGGGAGCCCTCCACTCACCAGTATGACTCGGATGCGGCAGCCTGCTTGAACTTCCTGCGTGAGCATGACCTGATGGATCACCTGAAACTTAACCTCGAAACCAACCATGCCACCCTTGCCGGGCACACAATGATGCATGAGATGCGCGTGGCAGCAGCTGCGGGTGCCCTTGGTTCGGTTGATGCCAATACCGGTGATGAGCTGATTGGTTGGGACACCGACCAGTTTCCGACTGATATTTACCTGACATCTCAAATTATGCTGGAAGTGCTTGGCATGGGAGGATTCACCACCGGTGGACTCAATTTTGATGCCAAGTGCCGTCGGGAAAGCTTTGAGCCTGTTGACTTGTTCCATGCCCATATTGGCGGCATGGATGCCTTTGCCCGTGGACTCAAGATTGCCCATGCCATTGTCGAGGACGGACGGCTTGCTGATTTTGTCGGTCAGCGTTATTCCGGATTTGACTCAGGTATCGGCGCTAAGATCGAGTCAGGCGAGGTAGGCTTTGAAGAACTAGAAGCTCACACCCATGCCAATGGCGAGCCGGGCCTGGCCAGCGGTCGTCAGGAGATGCTGGAGAACCTGATTAACGATTTTATTTAAGATTGTGTCAGCGGAGTTTGCCGCTGTCAGGTTGTTGAGGCTTTATTACGTTCGTTCTCGAAAGAGAAAAGACAATGTTTGTTTCCGATCCGAACGGGCCAGGATTTCTGCGTTTTCGCCTATTTGGTTTTCCTGTCGCTATTCACTGGTTTTTCTGGGTCTTGGCGGCATTAATCGGCCCCATTGGGATTGCCAATGATTCCAAGGGCATGCGGATTCTTCTGATCTGGGTTGGCGTGGTTTTGGTTTCGGTTCTGGTTCACGAGCTGGGGCATGCCTTTGCTTACCGGAAATACGGTGGTAGACCCCAGATTCTCCTGCATGGCATGGGTGGGGTGGCGATGGCTCACGGGCACTTCAATCGCAAGCAAAGCATTATCATTACCCTAGGCGGGCCCTTCTTTGGGCTGGTATTGGGAACCGTCTTCTGGATGCTGCCTTCTTTGGGTATTGTTCCAAAAAATATCTATACTGCTCTTTTGTGCATGTTTATGGTACAGGTTAATGTTTTCTGGTCCCTGTTGAACTTGCTGCCTATTTTGCCCCTTGATGGAGGTCAATTGCTCGGGCATCTCATGCATAATCGCAGGGCGGTATTACGCGGGCAGATAGGCGCCGGATGTGCGGCACTGGTGGGAATCCTACTGTTTTATCTTTTTT
>CALCSP010000657.1 GCA_937893785.1 uncultured Verrucomicrobiales bacterium | reverse complement strand
GACCAGCACCGGTTGTGCTTCTTTCCCCGTTGTGGCCGAGATGGATTTGACCGCAACATACTCATCAAAATTTCGGTAACGGAAAAGCCCACTACCAACCTGTTCCTTAACCGTTCGAGTAATGACCCTGAAGATATCCGCCTTGAATGAGCGGTCGGCAATCCTCAGGTTATTTGCGTCAAGGCAGACACTGTGCAGCTTCAGCGCGGGAATATTCCCCGTGTAGTCGGCATCCATGTCAATGCCCAGGATTTCCGGCATGGGTTGCACTTTCCCATAAAAGGCATTTGATATGGTGCGTCCTTCAGGGGAGATAACATCAACATTGAGCACGTAACCGTAGCGTGGCCGTGAGTATGGTGCCTGTTCAGGGATGGGCACACGGATGATGGCTGAGCCTGTGGAATCGAGCTTGAGTTCCCCTTCCTGTGGCGCAAGGGGCGGCAGGGGATGAGGGGTTTCAGAATAGTGGTCATTGGTGCGAAGGTTTGCCGATGGGACGTGCGCGGTTTCCCAGTATATTGACCAGCGCAACAAGGCACCTGCGTTTGGCCCACCGTGAAAGTAATTTGACTGGATTTTAACCTGTGCGGATTCACCGGAGAGGTTTTCCTTCCCTGCCATTTCCACTTCAAAGAGCGGCACACGGTATTCCTCGACCTGAATCCTGATGTAACCGCAGGAATAGGTGTGCAGGTAATAACTGCCCAGTTTGATGTCCTCTGGAATTTTCCATTCCACCTCCCAGCCGCCGAATTCATCAGTCGTGGCAGTCCCGGTAGCTATTTTCCGGCCGCGATAACCTTCTGTGACCCTCCAGTTGACCGTCTCGCCGGGGGCGTTGCGCAGGTTGCCAGCTTCCCGGTGGCGCAGAAATCCCTTGAACTTAGCACTTGTGCCGGGCCGGTAGAGGTTACGGTCGGGAATAATAGTGCCGGCAGTGGACTCTTCACTTCCCCATACTCGCCCGGAGTTGTGGAAGCTGCGGCCACCTAGAAAAACCACTGCGGAGCCCTCGCCGGGCCCATCAATGAGCAGGTGGCTTGCCTTTTTTCCATTGTAACGAGTAAAGCGAGCAATTCCATCTGTATCTGTCCTAGCAACGGCGATTAGTGCGTTTTCTGAATTGACCATACGCACCTTGATATTTGTCAACGGGTCACCTGTTGACATTTCCTGAACCTTGGCCAGCAGATCACCGCTGGTTTTCTTCTTGGTCACAAAGACATCATTGAAAAAAATCAGTGAACGATTGGCGGCAAGCTTTCCCGAGGAGAGAGGAGCGGAAACCTCAAGCAGGTAGACGCCACGGGTAAGGGAAGCATTTTCGTCGTGCCAGTTGATGTCACGGTGGATGGCCTCCAGATGTGAAGCTGCCGGGAAGTTTCCGCTGGCTACCGGCTCAATGCCGAGCTGATCCATCAGACGTTCGCTGTCCTGGAAAAGGCGCGTTCTGGCGATGCCAATTTTATGTTCCGGTAAACGACCAAGCTGCCAGGTGACCGTTCCAGTGTTGGCGTGCAGGAATTTCATCCTTAAGCCAAGCGAGGGTCGGGTGAAGTATTGGGTGGAAGGAAAGTAGATGGAGGGCACCATTCCCCCGAATTGCACTTCCCTGTTAATTATGCCGACAGGGGTGAAGCCTGTTGTTGCACGAAGTTCTTTTGTAATCGTGACGTTGTATTTTCCCTCAGGATTAAAATCGCCCTCCAGCCTGATGCTTGACCCGCCTGGCAACAGCTTGAGTCCTGTCACCGGAGGGCTTACGGAAACACTTGATTGATGGATGCTGTCCATTGCCAACCGCTGGTTGAACTGCAGCACGATTTGCGGAGATGTCAGTGCATCTTGGAGGGTGTATGCGTTATTTAGCTTCAGGGCCGCGGTTTTACCGAGGGGAAAACTCTTCAGGTGCGGCATTGGAGTGCCGGTTGCATCGTCCCTTAGTCCATCGACGACAACATCGACAGTGCGTCCTGGTGGAAGGGCAGCCGCCGGTTGCACAAAGAGCTTGGAGCCTACTTCTGGAGCGGCGGGTTCCCCGGGAGCTGATCGAAGATTCAGGTCGGGCAGGAGAATTTCTGTTGCGAAACGTTCACGGCTGTCTCTGTCCTGGAAATAAATTGCCCGGGCGGCGTCCACAAAGCGGATATCGTAGTTGAACATCAGGGACACCCTGGGGAGTTGCGAAAGACTTTTTTTCCCCTTGCGGAAACCGGTGGTGATTGTCAGTGGCGGCGAATGGAAAGAGCGGTCAATCCAATGGGAATAGTTGACGGGATTTTTGTCGGCGTAGTGCAGACCGGGTGCGAGCATCACCTTGTAGCGTTGCCCGGGAATGACGTGACCGGTAACCAGAAACTGCCCTTCCGTCTGGCTTTTCCAGGTGAAATCACCTGTCATTTCAGGTTCAAACACGAGTGGGCATTGCTCACCTTCCCTATCGATGGACTCGTTAGTAACAACGGCGTCGTTGAAATACACGGTTAGAAGTGATCCCTTTCCTATCGATCCTGATTCGGGCCTGATACGGATGGAATTGTTTTTTTCCTGTGCGGGCGAAAGGCATGACAGGCCGCAGAGCAGCCATAAAAAAAGCGTCATGGCCGGCAAAAAGCTGAGATTGGTTACGGGTTTCATGGTTTTGGTAATTGAAGAGAAGCGAAACATTGTTCGTAGGCTTGCTGTAGATATTTGTTAGGGCTTAAGTCCAGGCGGCGCCTGAAAAGTGCGATTGCATCTTTGTAATCGCCAAGCTGCATGTGCAGCTTTGCCAGTTCCTCAAGCGCGGATAGATGATTGGCATCAAGTTGAAGGATGCGGCGGTATGCTGATTTTGCCGCCTTGGTGATGCTTCTTGATGCAAAGACACGGGCCAGGATCAGGTGGGCCTGAACCAGCTCCGGGTCAATGGCGACCGCTGCGGCGGCATCGTCTAGTGCGAGTTCTGTCTGCTGGACTGTGAGCAGTAATTGAGCCCTCTCTGCATGTGCTACGGCATTCGCTTTACCTTGCAGGTGGCTCTCGATTTCCATTAGCTTGGCAAAGAAATCAGCTGGCGGATGAAGATGCCTCCTTGCATATGCAGAAACCTCAATAGCAAGTCGTTGTGAGGCTTCCACTGCGAGGCCGGCATGTGCCAGCAGGACTGCCAATTGGTATTTGACGGCAAAGGATGAGGAGTTAAGCCGATATGCCTGCTCGGCGTCATTTACGGCAAGGTCATGCAGCCCTGTTTTGTCAAAGAGCCACGCCCGCTGAAGGAGAAGTTCAGCGGATTTTCCCGTAGTTTTGATACGATTATCAATGCGATTTAGCGCAAGGGAGTGACGCATCAGCCGGTCGTATACCGGTTGCCACGACTTGACCTTTTTCAGGTTGGCAAATTTTTCCTGCATCCTGGCTGTGCAGGAGATGACCGTATTCCAGTCCCGCAACCGGACAGAATGCCTTGCCAACCTCAGCAGTTCTTCAGGATGACCGCGGAGCGTTACAAGTTGTTCCAAGTATACGGCTTCTTCTGCCGGGTCGGGCAGCAATTGATAGTAGTGGGCAAGCTTGTCGATGGCGCTGATGCGCCCAGGTTGTAACTTTAATGCCTTTTTCCAATATTGGACGGCTTCCATTTTTGCTGTCGGGTTGTCCTCTAAACCCTCCAGGTCACCCTGCATTTCCAGTAGTTCCGCATCAGGGTGATCAATAGCTGCCTCGAGAAGCTCTAGGGTTTTATGGCAAGGTTTCACTTCAGCGGATTGCAGCTGTATTTTTGCCAGTATCCTCAACAACTTGGTGTCTTTCTGGTTGACCTTGAGCATTTGCAGGCAGATTTCCCGCACAGCATCTTGATCACCAGCTG
>CALCSP010000656.1 GCA_937893785.1 uncultured Verrucomicrobiales bacterium | reverse complement strand
CTTCCCGGACAGGTTGAACCTTTCCCCGGAATCGCGTGAATGGTCATAGAGCTCAGATGTACCGTCACTATAACGTATATAACGATAGCGTTGCGAGCGAACCGCGCACTGCCCACGACGAAACTCGGTCACTGCAGGCACCACCCATTCCATCGAAGGATTCCTTAACAAGGGAACAATACTGATGCCATCAAGCCCATTAACCGGAGCCAGTTGACACAACTCAATTAACGTCGGGTACAAGCACAAGGTATCGATGGGCTTGCTACAGCGTTTGCCGGCTACGGTGACACCGGGAACCACCATCATCAATGGAATCCTTGTAGCCTCCTCCCACAGCGTACTTTTATGCCAGTGGTTCTTCTCACCAAGGTGCCAGCCATGATCCGACCAGAACACTATAATAGTATTCTGGCGGTAAGAACTGGCTTCCAGTGCATCCAGAACTCGCCCAAGTTGCGCATCCGCAAAACTAATACAAGCAAGGTAAGCTCTAACTGCCTCCTTCCACTTTCCGTTTTTCCTAATCCGCTGAAAATCCCCTCTCCGTGCAGCCGCAAGTTGTTTGCCCTGTTCCGGAACGTCACTTAAGTCCCCGTCAATGACCTCAGGTAACACAATCTTGTCCAGCGGATAGAGGTCGAAATATTTTCGGGGAGCATACCAGGGAAGGTGGGGGCGAAAAATTCCGCAAGCGAGGAAGAACGGCTTATCCTGCTTCTTACCGAGCTCACCAACAACATAATCCACTGTTTTTGAATCATCATATGCCTCCTCCTTAAGCCCAGGAATAATGCCCCAGTCCCCCTCATGTGGAGTACCCTTCAAGCCACTAAAAGGATACCCATCTGGATAAGGCAGAGAATTGGACCAAGGGTAGTTGAGTTTCTTAGCACGAAACCAAGGATCATCATTAAAAATCAGGCGCTGGAAATCATCCCACTGGAAAGGCGGATTAAAACCCGCCGTATGATGAAAAATCTTGCCCGCTCCCATCGCCCGATAGCCGCTCTTTCTAAAAGCCATCGGAAGGGAGATCGCATCCGGAAGATGCGGCAACCACCATTGGCCATTATTGTATATGCCGCTCGTCGATGGGCGTTTACCCAACATGACAGCGGTCCTGCTCGGACAGCAAACTGGTGAGGCAGTATGGGCATTCTCAAAGGTCATACCCATTCTCCCCAGTCGATCAATATTCGGGGTGTAAACCTTGCCAGAGTAACCTTCGGTGACCCCGGCCCAGTCATTCATGTCATCAACTGCAATAAAAAGAACATTGGGCCGCTGGTTCGCATAGGAGAACCCCGCCAACAAGCAAAAAAATGAAGTGAAGAAAGCAACCCGTGACATGACGCACCAATAATATAGAACAGTTCAGCATGATTTGCCTTCAATCACGAGAAAAAACACGCGCAACCTTTCCTGACACGAACATTAAAATAAAACACTGCGAAACTGTGCCGCTAAACAATCCGAGTATGGAAGTCCAGCAGCTTCCCTTCTGCTCCAATTTCAGGGCAGTTCTCCCTCCGCTAATAAAGGCAATCCCCGCCACAGCATGAAGTGGTTGTCACCCTTCTTGAGTTCTTGTAATGGACCCACAACCGCCGTTCCATCACTGGGTATTAAGGTCCCCATAAAATCGCGATCCATGAGACGATGAACGGTTGATCCGAGTGTTGCTGGCTCAAAGGGCATGGTGATTTTTAATTCAAGGGACGCCTGATCATAAGAAACCTTTACCCCCTTACGGGTCACACTATTCCCATCATTATCTAAGCCGTGTTTTTTCCAAAAGAGACGCCACTCATTAAGCGTTAGCGCCACTTTCCCTCCACCGGAAAGCGCAATGGGCCCATCGCTTCCAATCTCGCCCCTGACAAGCTTAAAGAACTGGTCAGCCTTCCATGGAGAAGGCCTATCGGAAGCACTGTTAATAATAAATACGCGTTCTCCATCCCCCGCATCATAAACATTATGATCAAGACGTTGAGGACCACTACGATGTGAGGGGTAGTTGATATCCAGCATAGCCTTGTGGTTAATAAAGAGATTGTTGTAGAGGGAATGGTAACCGGTCTTCGTTCGTGCCGTCACTTGGTAAATATAGACACCCTGACCAAACCTTGCCTCTGATGGGCTATTGGCAAAAAGGTTGTGCATCACAGTCGCCCCTGAGGCATCGTGCACATAGAACTGACTTGCTCCGTTACCTGCCACGATGTTGTGATCAACCATTGCGGCATCAAAACGATAATCACTCATCTCAAGAAAGATACCCTTGACTCCATTGTTGACGATGACGTTTCTTGTCACCCGGGTATCGGGAAACTGGTTATCAAGCCAAACACCGTCATTGAGGGGATTATCTGCAATGTAGTTGCCTTCAATCAGCCCCTTCTTGATAGCATGACATTTGATAGCTGCATGCTCATAGCGCTTCGGGCCAATATATCCGTTCGTATTATTACGCATGATCACGTTACCGCGAATAATCATGCGAGTGCTGTTAGCGCCAACAATCCCTGCTGCCCCATTATCAACAATATAGTTGTTCTCGATCAGGTTATCTTGGCCATCCTTTCCACTGCCGGAAACGCTTGAATGCCGCTCGTTATCTCCGCCTCCAGAACCAACATCCAGCGCCATGGAATTGGCATAGCGGATCATGTTGTTTCGTATAATCCAGTGATGACCGCCTCTCAGACCAAGCGCACCTGCCTGCGCCCACTTCGGAGTATTCCAGAAATTGGTGGGATACTGGTTGCCACAATGTTCCATGACAAAGCCCTCAACCACGATGTAGCCTAACCCCTTGACATGAGGAGCAAAAATACGCCGACGAGCCGAAATTTCCACTTCCTGCTCATCCGGGGAAAGGCTACCAAAGTTAATAAAAATATGGCCGCTTTCAGGCACAAAAACCCAGCTGTTTTCCTGCTTTTCAACTTCACCCAAAAATGGCAACTGCGTAAAAGGCCTGCCATTGACGATTACCTGACCACAAGTGAAAACGAGATCCGCATTTCCGCGCTTGTAACGCTCAACTTCAGGCTTGCCGTCTCTGCCATAAGGAGTAGATGCAAGCTCAACTAAAAATGGATTCGCGCTATCTATATAAACGTCATCACTGAAGAATGACTTCTCCAATCTGGCAAAGTATACCCCTTTCACATGTCGACCCCAATTGGGCTGCCAAAGCTCTGAACCCCTGATAAACACCTTGCCCAAGTCCTCTCCTTTATAGGTGATAGGCTTTCCTTCAATCCCGCTACGCGGCGGGGCAACCCGTTCGCGGTAAATACCAGCCCTTACCAGAACCACATCACCCGGTTGCGCCATCTCGGCTCCTCTCGAAATTGTTCTAAAAGGAGCCTCCGCTGTCCCTCCCCCAAGATCATCACCTTGTGGATCAATTACCCATTGACGAGCATTGATTCCCTCAACTGATACCCCCAAGAGGAACGTAATCAGAGCAATCGATAAAGCCCTTTTCATCAAGCATTCTACCATAAGGAGCAACTTAACAACAAGCACTCATACGCCAGTCACTAAAACCGGAAAACCGCCAAAAAATGTTGTTCACCATGACATCACATAAAAGCTACTGAGATCTAAATCATGCAAACAACTCCCCGTAAAAAATCTGATTCCAGAAAAATTCATCCCGGCAAGCATAATGACTAGTTCTTGAGCAGAGTTAACTTCTGTAGATTCTCGTCGGCCAGATCCATTAAAATAAAGTCTCCATCCTCTCCCACCCGAAATACCCCATACTTTGCAGACTCATAACGATCCTCGGTATTTTCCTTAAAAAGGAAAGTTCGCTGGGGAATTTCAAGTTTTACATAATGCTTGGAAAGATCCCGCCCCACATCACCTTGAGTGACTTCGGGTTCGTCCCTGACAACCGTCTCATACTCAACTTTGCGCAAGCTGACGTCATCCCACCAGGCCTTGCCAGTAGACACTCCCCACCCACCAAAAAGGCAGTTGATACTAGCTACATTTTGCGAACCCGAATCGAATCGCAAATTTATCTGAGTCCAATCTTGTGTGCCTTTTATCCCGTTACTCCCCGGTTGATCAGGATGACCGCTGACGTAAAGCAATGCACCACGTCCGCCACCTCCTACATTTTCAGTTTTCACCCAGGCGCTCAGTTCATATTCCGAATTCATATCAATTGGGACATTCATGCCAACGCCCCACTCGGAAGCCTTGTCGGCTGAAATTTCAATCGAGTATTTTCCAGTACGGGCAACATTCGCTAACTTGTGCTGAGCCGTCCCACGGCGGAACGAGCGCCCAGTCCATCCGGTAGCAAAATCGCCGCTCAGATTTTCAAATGAGCCGTTAACCAGAAGCTCCTTTCCCAGCTTAAAGGAGCCCCGTTGCACTGGATCACTGAATGGCTCACGACGCCTTTCCCAATCCTCCATCTTCCTTAAATG
>CALCSP010000655.1 GCA_937893785.1 uncultured Verrucomicrobiales bacterium | reverse complement strand
TACCATCCCCCCCAACGGTCACTTATCGGAACATGATGTCCCACTCGCTCGAAGGAATCCACGGACTTCAGGCTTCTGCCTCTGTCATCCGGATATACTGATTTTGCCAGCAATCCAGGAAGAAAATTCGTAGCACTTCCGGCATGACACTGAATGCATACCCTATCCCGAACAAATAGCTTACCTCGCTGATCATCCAATTTGCGCTGAAAGAAAAAAACAGCCCCCCTTTGCGGGTCTGAACTGGCAATCTCTATTCGGCCTTCCGGCATCCACCCAAGGTAGGACTCCTCATTAAAAAAAATTGCTCGGGGATTTGCGGGAGAAACGCTCCCCCGTTGCAAGCTGGTCCGAGAAAAAACCAATACCTGTGATTCAACCGGAATATCAAGCTCATGAAGCAGTCGCCTCACCAGTGGCAACCCCGGCTTTTCATCAAGAACCACTTCTTTTCTCTCAACTCTCGTTAACAGTTGAGTCATAGGATCCTTCATTCCTGCCGTCCAATAATCATGGGGCGATTGGTCAAAGTCATTAAAGGATTGCCCCGAAGAACTAACCGTAGCCAGCAATAGGAATGAGCTCACAAAGCGCATTTTAGATAAAAACATATTAATGCAGATTACGGCCCCGCTTCTCACGAATTTCCTGAATTTGGTCAAGGACCTTGTTAATGCGGAGCACATTGGGGAACGTGATCACTTCCCGATCAGCCACTTTGGGTATTAAAATAACGTCACCAGATCCAAACCCTAGTGCCATGTGTTGCATGAAATTGTCACGTTTCTTCTCCATGACCACACCGATCGAGTCATAAGTTTTCTCTCCCTCGCCAATCTCATTGACCATCTTGATCTGGGTCGGCAGAAAATGAAAGTAACGGCGGATATCAAACACAAACACCACTAATAGCCAAGGAAGGAAAAGCACTACTCCCATTACCCGGTAAAACCCTTGATCCGCGTGAAGGCTTAAACCACCAAGATACTGAAATACCTGCGGCCACCAGTTCATCACACTTAAGGTTAGTCCCATTGCCAACAAGGTAACAGCAAAGACAACTGCCCACACCCCTCTGATGTTCACGCTCGTGAAAAACACGACTACTGCGACCACTAATAAATGAAATAATGCCATCTGAGGAGGCGCCAGCATGGTTTCAACATCAGCAATAGTAATACTCATGGCGATTCCTGGTATCTCGACTAGATCGCTAATCACAAAGGCTCCCAGCCATATCGGCCAATAATACAGAATCTGGCTGTGACTATAGAAAATCACGCCATCAGATGATGAACGCCGGCGCACTGAAATATACCACACTGCCCCAATAAGCGAGATACCTAAGGCAAATGGCGTAATAAGAAAGTGATTAAGAACTCCTGAAACCACTGATGAAATGATCAAGATCAGGCCAGATATACCAAACCAATGGGTTAAACTGAGCGGCAGCCTGCTCTTCTTTCCTGTCTCTGGCTCCTTATCGCCGGCATCACCAGTCTGATTGTTATTCTTTGGCTCACTTCTATCCAGCCCTGAAGAAATATCCTCGGCTTTTGAATTGCCTGAACTCGTTCCCCCCTCAATCGGGACGCTTGTTTGATCTTCTTCACTCATTGGAATCATTCATCTAATAGGCTCTCCCCCAATTAATCATGAAAGGAGCATTAAGTTAACAAAATATCTAGGATAGCTTGCATCCAGCTTCGCATTTATTTCAATCATCATCTTGCGCTTCCCTTTTCCTCTATCATTTAGATGCCGTTTATACTGCTTTTACGTTAAAAGCATAATTAGCATTCTCCGTGCCGATTTAGGCTTCAATGAGACACTTTGTGAAAAATTTCACAAAGTGCTTGCCGCCCTGCAAGCCAGACATAGATTTATATGCATCAGGCAAACGCTCATGGCCACCGAAACTGCTCCAGCCGCTTACGACTCAAAAATTGAGGGGAATATTATATTTACGCGACTGGATACCGCTATTAACTGGATGCGCAGTAACTCCCTCTGGCCAATGCCCATGGGATTGGCATGTTGTGCTATTGAGCTAATGGCCACCGGCGCATCCCGATTTGATATCTCCCGCTTCGGCGCAGAAGTCATGCGCTTTTCACCCCGACAAAGTGATGTCATGATCGTCGCTGGAACCGTCACATATAAAATGGCACTTGCCGTAAAGCGTATCTATGACCAGATGCCGGAACCCAAGTGGGTCATTGCCATGGGAGCCTGCGCTTCTTCCGGGGGTATGTATCGTAGCTATGCCGTATTACAGGGTATTGATCAGCTACTTCCAGTAGATGTGTACATTAGCGGCTGTCCGCCACGCCCAGAAGCACTACTTGAGGGCTTGATGCGTCTACAGGCTAAAATCTCTGAAGAGGATTCCCTTTTCGCCCAGAAACGTGAGCTTCTGGAGGAAATAAGCTAATCCTTTCACCACAGGAATATTCCATTATGGATGCGACTGAAGCCTCAAGAAAACTAGAGCAGGAACTTGGGAAGGACTTTCAGGGAAGTCATTCTTTTCGCGATGAGGTATCCGTGATGATATCCTGTGAAAGAATAAAGGATGCACTCTCCTTCTGCAGAAAAAATCTTGGTTTTGATTACCTCGTTGATCTGTCTGGCGTTGACAACATGAATGAGCAGCCTCGCTACGAAGTTGTTTACGAACTTTATTCCTACGAGCATGGATGCCACCTCAGGGTAAAAACAGGAGTCGATGAAGGAGATCGTGAAGTTTCATCCGTAGTGGATATCTGGCCGACAGCGAATTGGCACGAACGAGAGGCTTTCGATATGTTTGGCATCACCTTTAAGGGGCATCCGAACCTTCAGCGAATCCTTATGTGGGAAGGCTACCCATACTTTCCCCTGCGTAAGGATTTTCCGCTTGCCGGTAAACCAAGTGACATGCCCGATGTGGCTTTCTCCGATAGCGCTCCGCTTGAAGGAGGACCATTTGTGACTTCGCCGACCTCAGCGGGAACGGATAAGCGCGAGCCGCGATCAAGGGAATTTGACTCTTGATTGTAAGGCTAAGGACGATTGCTTAACCCATATCACGTAGCACGGATAGCAAAAGCTGAACCATATCCCCTGCTGCCTGCTTACCGACATTGAGAACTTCTTCGTGATCAAGGTGAGAGTGCCCCATCCCCGCCGCAGGATTTGTCAGGCAGGAAAACCCAGCAACTTCCAGCCCCAATGCCCTTGCTTGGATTGCCTCAAGCACGGTTGACATGCCCACAGCATCGGCTCCAAGAGATTTGAGCATCCTTATCTCAGCAGGCGTCTCATATTGCGGCCCCAGCATGCCCGCATAAATACCCTCATACAAGGTAATACCATCAGACTTGGCTGCCCGAGAAAATCTTTCTCGCAAGTGAGGTGAATAAGCTGCGCTCATGTCCAGAAAATGCCCTTGGCCTAGTAGTGGAGAAGTTCCTGTAAGGTTCAGGTGATCGCTAATCTGCATCCAGTTGCCGACCTTAAAATCCTCATTCAATGAACCCGCAGCATTGGTCAAGATCACCAATTCGGCTTCCAATGCGGCAATCACGCTTACGATCTCTGTCACTTCCTTTGGGCTGAACCCTTCATACAAGTGACAACGCCCCTGAGCTGCCACCACATCAACACCCCCAACACTCCCATAAACCAGCTTGCCTTCATGCCCGTTTACCCCTGCAGCCGGCACCCCCTCCAATTGCACATAATCAATCACCTCAAATACATCCATGGACTCCACAAATCCTCCAAGTCCTGAACCAAGCACAATACCTGCCTTCGGCTTCCAGGAACGGATGCAAGCAGGCCGTTTATTGTCTTCGTGAGATTCCATTGCTCTAAGGGGTATGCTGGTGGTCTATTGGCAGAAATCAACCCGATTCGTGGTCACGACT
>CALCSP010000654.1 GCA_937893785.1 uncultured Verrucomicrobiales bacterium | reverse complement strand
GTTATCCTTAAGGATGTTCTGCAGCAGATAGGAAAGAAATCCGTGATGTTCTGGTTGGATGGGCACTATTATGCGGGAGTCGATAAGTTGGTGGAAGATGAATCCCCGATTATCGGTGAACTGGAGGCAATAAGGCAATCGGGTGTGGACCCCGTCGTTGTTCTTGTAGATGATGTGCGCGAGTTTGACGGAACCAGGGGTTATCTCTCCATTGATGGTCTTAAGGCTGAACTTGACGGTCTGGCGAAGGGTCGTCAATTCTATCATCTGGATGATATTTTTCGCTGGCACATGTAGGCGAGAAATCGTCAACTGCCATAACCATGCTTATGGCAGGATCTACCGGACATCCAGGTAGCGGACCTGATCAAACCTACCCCGACTACGATGACGTCAAATTTACGGCTACCAGGATATGGCATTAGCTCGAGGTGGAAGCGGGCTAAACTTCCGCTAGGATACTGTTGAGGTTTTATTTGTCATATATTTTTCCGGACCCATTGGATAACGCAGCGAGAATTACTTGGTTCTATCGCCCTTTTCGAAATTTTTATGTAATGTGAACTATTGCATAATAGGGCATTCGGCGTTACACGGGGAGCTATGCAAATGCGTTTCTTGTTCCATCTTTTAATCGCCACCTGCATGACAATGTTCTCGGTATTGTCTGCTAATGACCGGCCGAATATCGTTTTCATCTTCAGTGACGATCATGCGCCACACGCTATAGGTGCCTACGATGGCTGGTTGAAGCCTGTAAACCCAACGCCTCATATCGACAAGCTTGCTGCTGAGGGCATGCTTTTTGAGAACAGTTTCTGTACGAACTCAATTTGTGGCCCGAGCAGGGCGGTTATCATGACCGGCAAGCATAGTCACAAGAACGGGTTCATGAATAATGGCAATACGTTCAACTGGAACCAGCAGACTTTCCCGAAACTTTTGCGCCAGCAGGGATATACGACGGCACTTTACGGTAAGAGTCACCTCAAGGGGAAGCCGCAGGGATTTGATGACTGGAAAGTCTTGCCCGGTCAGGGTCTCTATTACAATCCAGACCTGATTACGCCAAAGGGAAATGTTCGCATTGAGGGGCATTGCACGGATATCGTGACTGATCTCGCCGTAGAGTGGCTTAAGCAAGGTCGTGATAAGTCAAAGCCTTTCATGTTGATGGTTCAACACAAGGCTCCGCACCGTAACTGGATGCCGGCGTTACGTCATTTGTCCCTTTACGATGATATTGATATTCCAGAGCCTGCTACGCTGTTTGACAAGTGGCAGGACAATGCACCTGCTGCCAGATATCAAGAACTGGAGATCGATCGCCATATGGATCTCAACTACGACCTGTTTGTTGACCTGACGGCGGATTACAAGGGAACCCCATCGCAGAAGCGCCAGGACCGATCAGCGTGGAGAAATATGCAGCGCATGAGCAAGGATCAACTGGATGCCTGGCGGGCATTCTATGCCCCGCGTGACAAAAAATTTCATGAGGCAAAGCTTACTGGGAAGGAGTTGGTTCGCTGGAAATTCCAGCGTTACGCCAAGAATTATCTGCGCAGCGTGCGAGGTGTTGATGACAGTGTCGGCACGCTCCAGAAAGCTCTCAAGGAGTTGGGAATTGAGGATAACACAATTGTTATTTATTCCTCAGACCAGGGATTTTACATCGGTGATCATGGTTGGTATGACAAGCGCTGGATGTATGAGGAGTCGTTGAAGATGCCTTTTATTATAAAGTGGCCAGGCGTGGTTAAGGCGGGCTCACGCTCTACCCAGATGATTCAGAATCTGGATTACGCGGAAACATTCCTGGATATCGCGGGGGCACCGATCCCCGAGAACATGCAGGGGCGATCGCTTTTGCCTATCCTAAAGAACGGCAAGGCTGAGGACTGGCGCAAGTCCATCTATTACCATTATTATGAATACCCGAGTGTGCACATGATTCCGCGCCATTACGGCATCCGCACCGATCGCTATAAACTGATTCATTTTTATCAGTTTGGTAATGAGTGGGAGATGTATGACCTCAAGGAGGACCCCGATGAGTTGACGAACATCTACGGCAAGGCCGGCAGGGAAAAACTACAGGCTGACCTCAAAAAGCAGCTGGTGGCCATTCGCAGGCATTATGATGATAACACGGATGTTTCCGAAAAGCCGGCGGCCTGGCAGAAACAGATGCGTCCCTAGCCGAGAATCAGGACAGAATACCCCGGACAACCTTACCATGCACGTCGGTCAGGCGGTAATCACGCCCCTGAAACCGGTGGGTCAGTTTCTCGTGGTCAATGCCTAGGCAGTGCAGGATGGTGGCATGGAAGTCATGTACGTGGACCGGGTTCTCCACGATATTATAGCAAAAATCATCGGTTTGCCCGTAGGTCATTCCCGGTTTGATCCCGCCGCCCGCCATCCAGATGGAAAAGCATCTCGGATGGTGGTCGCGTCCGAAGGAATTGGGGTTACCCTGTGAGTAGACCGTCCGTCCAAACTCGCCTCCCCAGATGACAAGGGTCTCGTCGAGCATGTCTCGTCTTTTCAGGTCTTCAATCAGTGCGGCACAGCCCTGGTCGGTCTCCTTGGCAAGGGTTGGAAGGTATCGTTGGACATTACTGTGATGATCCCAGCCACGGTGGAATAACTGGATGAAGCGCACCCCGCGCTCTGCAAGGCGACGAGCCAGCAGGCAATTCGCGGCATGTGAGCCTGGGACCTTTGCCTCCTCGCCATACAGCTTGAAGGTGCTTTCCGGCTCATCTGAAATATCGGCAAGCTCGGGTACAGATGCTTGCATGCGGTAGGCCATCTCGTATTGCGCGATCCTGCTGGTTATTTCCGGATCTCCGATTTCCTGCTCTCTAATGCGGTTGAGCTTGGCCAGCCGATCAAGCATCGCTAGGCGTTTTTTGCTGCTACCTCCGGCCGGGTCATTTAAGTAGAGCACCGGGTCACCCTGGCTGCGGAACTTGACTCCCTGGTACCTGGATGGCAGAAAACCGCTTCCCCAGAGACGGTCATAGAGGGGTTGTGCCTGGTGAAATGTGTTCTTGCTTAGCAGGACAACAAAGGAGGGAAGGTTTTCTGATTCGCTGCCCAAGCCATAGCTCATCCATGAGCCGATGCTTGGCCTACCGGGTTGCTGATGACCGGACTGGAAAAAGGTGACCGCAGGATCGTGGTTGATGG
>CALCSP010000653.1 GCA_937893785.1 uncultured Verrucomicrobiales bacterium | reverse complement strand
GATAAGATTAAGGCTTGGCGGGCACGCACCAAAGCGCCAGTTCCTACAGAGAAAAACCCAGGCTACAGAAAAAGCTAAATCTCCTTTTGCCTGCGAACTGAAGGCAATCAAGAGCCCGGTAGCAACTACTTTCCGGCCTAGGCCAGAATTTCCCCAACCACGTTTCCGTGGACATTGGTCAACCTTCGCTCAATGCCGTTGTGATAAAAGGTTAACTGCTTGTGATTGATGCCAAGTAAATGCAGGACGGTCGCATGAAAATCATGCCAACTGACAGGATCCTTAACTGCCTTCCAGCCGATCTCATCAGTAACACCATGGGCAATGCCCGGCTTAAATCCTCCGCCGGCCGCCCAGATTGAGAACCCGCCCTTATTGTGATCGCGACCGGGTCCAACCTTGCCCTTGGCCGATTGCGCAAATGGAGTGCGGCCAAATTCCGTGGTGAAGAGTACGAGAGTCTCCTCCAGCATGCCTCGCTGCTTCAAGTCGGCAAGCAAAGCGGCAACCGGCTTGTCAATCCGCGCGGCTTCCGCACCATGGTTCTCCTTCACATTCTCATGCGCGTCCCAACTGCTTCGCGGATTGCCGGCAATTGGCCCCCCGGAAAAAACCTGCACAAAGCGCACTCCCTTCTCCAGCAGACGACGACCAAGCAGGCATCTCTTACCACAATCGTCAGTCGGCTTCTGACCAATACCATACATCTCCTTGGTTACCTCAGTTTCGCCACTGAAATCAGTGACCTCAGGAACCGCAAGCTGCATGCGGGCTGCCAATTCATAGCTGCGGATACGCGCTGAGAGAATGTCATCAAGGCCGGTGCGATCACGATGCTTCTCGTTAAGCTTCTCAAGCAGGCCGCGGGATGCCTCTTCCTCTGCGCCGGAAATCTTCCTTGAAGGAAACAAGTCCTGCACAGGACGATCCCCGCCACCAAATCGGACCCCCTGATATTGGGACGGCAGAAAGCCGTTGGTCCAGTTTGAGGATCCTCCGTTGGGATCACCTCGACCATCCGGCAGGACCACATAGGAGGGCAGCGACTCTGACTCGACGCCCAGCCCGTATGCCGCCCAGCTCCCCATTGAAGGATAGCCATTGAACTCAAATCCGCTGTTCTGGAAGAACAGGGCAGGTGTATGATTTGCCGACTGCGAAACCATGGAGCGAATCACGGTCAATTCATCAGCCTGAGCTGCAATGTGCGGAAACATCTCGGAAATCTCCAACCCACTTCTACCCCTTGGCTTGAATTCCCAGTCTGCTTGACGCAACGGGCCTACGCGGCCAAAGAAGATGTCGGGTTTTTCGGAAAGCTCAGCCTCCTTGCCATGGCTTCTGATCAGCTCAGGTTTCGGATCAAAGGAGTCAATGTGACTCATGCCACCCACCAGGCAAATGTGGATTGCCCGCTTTGCGCGGGGTGCATAATGCGGCAGCAATGCCGTTCCCTCCGCCTGCACCTGATCCTTAACCAATAGGTCAGCAAAGGCGCTTGCCCCGAGTCCACGGATCCCCCAATTCAACAGGTCCCGCCTTAAGAGTCTTTTCTTCTGTTCCATCATTCGATTACGACAAACTCATTACTGTTGAACAATACCCGACAAAGGGCACTCAATCCATGCGAAGCAACCAGCTCTTGGGCATATTTCTTTTCATCGGCATCGGGCTTGCGCCCATAAGCCCGGGCGTAGGCAAGCTCAACCTGTTTACCCGTATCCCCGGCAGCCTGTTGTTGAATAGATGCAGCAAATCCGCCGGCCATGCGCAACACAAAAGCATTGTTCATCAGAGCCAATGCCTGGAGCGGCGTCGTGGTCACAGACCGACTCGGAGCGGCAGTGGATGGATCAGGGCAGTCAAAAGTATCGAGGATGGCACTGCGACGCCCCCTGGGACTGAAGCGGTAAACCGTCCTACGGTTCAGCTCGGCATCCTCCTTGTCAAAGGGAGTATAATAGACCGTTCCGTCCTGCGAACGATGGGTAACATCACGAAAGCCGGGACCACCCATCCTGGTATTGAGTTTACCGGAAGCCTTAAGCATGGCATCACGTAGGCTTTCAGCATCCAGACGCACCGGTGATTTACGCCATAGCAGGCGGTTATCGGCATCAGTGGCAAGCGCGGCTGCATTGGGTTTTGAAGCCTGCCGGTAGGCACTGGATGTGACCATGAGCCGGTGAATCGCTTTGAGCCGATAGCCCTCGCCCTTCAGCTTGTCTGCCAGCCAGTCGAGCAACTTCGGGTGACTGGGCTGCCCCCCACTGTATCCAAGATCATTAGGCGTCTTCACCAGTCCGCTGCCAAAATGGTGATGCCAAAGGCGATTGACAATCACCCGGGTAAAGAGGGGGTTTTCCGGATGGGTAATCCATTCGGCGAGTTTTTTCCGGCGTGCCGAATCCGGTGCATTCTTGTCGATCTTAAAATCAGCAGAAACTCCGGATACTGCGTGAATGGATCCCGGATAGACCTCCTCCTTGGGCTGCAGGGCATGGCCACGATTGAGCAGTCGGGTCACACCTGGATTGCCGCGTGCAGCAACCGTGTAGATGGCTTGCTTGCCTGAGGCATTATAGCTCTTGATCTCGGCACGCAGCTTATCTTCCAGTGACTTGAGTCGGGTGCGCTCCTTGCTCTG
>CALCSP010000652.1 GCA_937893785.1 uncultured Verrucomicrobiales bacterium | reverse complement strand
GAAGGTTTTCTCATCAGCCCCGTCAAGACTGTAGGTCGGTTGACCTGCCTTTCTCGCACCAACACGCGGACCTTTCGGTCCTATTTCCAGCTTCTTCCAGTGTCCACGATTGAACATGTAGCGATTGTCGCTAAAACCGAAGTTCTTGGCAGGCTTCCAACCGGGCTTGGCATCCCCATCCAAATGCCACTTGCCAGCGTAACCGGTGGCATAACCACGACGTTTCAGCACCTCGGCAAAGGTAACCACGCTGTCATTGAGTGGAATATTATTTGAAATGGCGCCCGCGTTCTGCGGATAAAGCCCTGAAATCAATGCTGCCCTTGATGGAGTACAAACCGGTGAAGTCGCATAGAACCTATCACAGATAGCACCATTACTCGCAAGCCAGTCAATGTGAGGAGTGTCCACCTTGACCCCCTTGCCCCAGACAAAAGCCTGCTCTTCAGGCATCAGTTCACGATAACACCCAAGTGTGCGAAAGTTGTGCTCATCGGTCTGGATCACCAATACGTTCATCGGCGGCTTCTGAGCAGAAAAAGCCGATTGCAGAAAAAAGGCCAGCAATAAGAAAGTTCTCATCGCCAATATTGTTAACCTCAGCAGTGCCTTTCGACAAGCCCTGAAGAATTCTCCCGCCCACGGGTTTGTTCTACATGCGATGCGGCATCATACCGTGCGGTGCCTGCAAGAATCCGACAATGGCACTCATGATAGAATGGAAAGATGGACCTATCATGAAAATGAAGCTCAATACAAGAATCACAATATAAAAAATCCTCTTGCCATTCACGTCAAACATCAACAGGTAAAGCAACCCGCCAACCAGACTCATCGCAGCAATACAGGCGATCCAGTTAAGCTTACTCGTTGAATGGAAATAATCGTATTGCTGGTCCCTGAACTCAATCCCCACCTTGGTAAGCTCGTCACTTAGCTCCGGAGAAACCGGCGGTGTCGGCTTGCGAGGCATTCTCGGCGGAGTGAACTTATCCCCCACCCGCTTCACATATTCCTCATAATTCGTCTTGTAGAGATCCAGCATGTCCTCGTAATGCTTCTTCTCCGTCTCGAAGTGGGCCATTTGGAGCTCGTATTCCTTTTGCCGTGCTGGAAATGAAGCCTCCATTCCCTTGCGGGCTTCCTCGGCCATAATGTTATTGGAAGACAACCTTATGGTATTAAGCGTCAAAACCTGCGAACGAAGGTAATAGGTTGAGAACAAAAGTACTAAAAAAGCGGCGATAGTCGTGTATTTGGCAATGGCAATGTCTCTTTTCATCGAAATAAACAGGTTAATTATTCATGAAATCAGCAGGGAAATAATCCTAATTTTTCCCACGATGTAATGGTGGGACCATTACGCATTAGGGAAAAATCAAAAAAATTAACCCCCGCATTGATTCAATCAATCATGAAGAGGACCCATCCCCGTTTTGCTCAGGTCACCTCATTCCGAGCAATGACCGCCACGTGGCGGTCAATGGATTTGCCCGGATAGGACAATTCGCGCGAACTTGGGTTACGCTCAGTTACCAGGACTTTTCCACCCAGTGACTTAATCAACTCCAGTGCCAAAAGGTGCTCACGGTCGAAATAGGAAGTAATGAGCAAGATTCCATCATCCGCAATCCTCGCCAATGCAAATTCATAAATGCGCTGCCACACGGCCCGGTCATGCCACAGGTTCTGGTGGCGAATAAATACCACATCATAGTATTCGGGAATTTCCCCATAGCCCACTAGGTGGGTCGCGTCATCAGCGATAAATTCAACATCGATTCCCTCATCGCGACGACGAATCTTACGAAGTCCAGCGGCAGCAAACATTCTTTCTGTCGCAGCATAACGCCTCCTTGCCTTATCGATCTCGGCATGCCGCAAATCCATAGCAAACTGCCGAACCCGCCTGCCTCCCCGCCCCCAGAAAGCAGATAACACGGCACCTTCCTCGCAATATCCACATGCAAGATTTAAAAGATTAATGCTCTTACCTTTCCCCCCGGGTATCCTGCCGGACTGGACAACAACCTTCTCACACATCGCCCACAACCTACGCATGTCCTCACCGAAAAATTCGCTACGCTCAAATTCTGCACGCAGCGCCTTCACCACCCGCGGATCAAGGTCATCCGAATTTTGATTGCCTGCAAAATGCATCAAAAGAGCATCAAACATGGATTCCCCGGTTCCTGAACCGGCAGCGGCTGGATCAATAATCATGGTAGACTCAGAGTGCACTAAATGGTGCAGCATGTTGCAAAATCAGTCCCCACTATCGTTCATGGCCAAGAATTTGTCGACCAAAGGACTTTAAAAACAAAAATGATATTTACCCTAGCTGAGATTTCCTCAAGACTCGACATTGCGCCCACAAGGATTAATAATGAATCCATTACAGCAAAAACCATGAAAACTCTCACTTATATTACCCTGTTGACCCTTTTTACCATCCTGGCCCGAGCCGATCACCACGCCGGCAAAGCCGATGACGGGTTTAAGCCTATCTTTGACGGCAAATCACTTAAGCACTGGAATGGGGATCCGAAATTCTGGAGCGTTCAGGACGGAGCGATTACTGGCCAGACCACCCGGGAAACCCCCACTAAG
>CALCSP010000651.1 GCA_937893785.1 uncultured Verrucomicrobiales bacterium | reverse complement strand
TTTGCGGGGTTGCTTATCTGCTGCGGAGATGGTCACTAAGTCAGGATAAAACGGGGGATGTGCGTGCGACTTTTCTCGCCCGCAGGTGGAGTTGTGGTTTTATTCCGGTATTTGCCGTTTCTGTGACTTTTATTGCCGTCGACCTGCTTATGGGGCTTGATTACGTCTGGTTTTCCACCATGTGGGGAGTGTATATCTTTGCCGGTTCTGCCTTGAGTTCGATGGCAGTGATCATCCTAACAGTGACTGTCCTGAAAAGTCGCGGATACCTCGAAAATGTGGTCACGATGCAGCATTATCATATCATGGGTAAGCTGATGTTCGCGTTCACCGTGTTCTGGGCATATATCTCCTTCAGTCAATTTTTCCTTTATTGGTATGCCAAGGTTACAGAGGAAACTAAATTTTATATATTACGTAACACTGAGGGGTGGTATTTGGTAAGCCTGTTCCTTGTGTTTGGTCATTTTGTAGTGCCCTTCGTTTTCCTTTTACGTCAGCAGGCCAAGAAGGATGTTCGTCAAATTTGTGCCGCCGCTGTTTGGGTGCTTTTTGTACATATGGTTGATATTTATTGGATCGTGATACCCGAGCGTGGACCGTCCATCACCAATGGGGAACAGTTGACCATCTCCGGAGCAATACTTTGGGATGTGCTTGCTTTTGTCAGCGTGGGCGCACTCATGGTCTTCCTCTATCTTCGCTCAATGGGTAAATACAGCATTTATCCGGCGCGGGATCCCCGGCTACTTGAATCGATTCGACTAATTAACTAACCTTGTGCTTTCTTCAGGAGAATAGCTTAACCAATCACCAACAAACTTTATCGTGGATACCAGCGTAGATAGCTCGCCTCTCAAGCGTTTTTTCGCTTTCTGGATGGGGCTCGGTACGTTCTGTGCCTTTGGGGCTCTGAGTTACTGCGCTTATAAGGTTACAGGTGGTGAAGATGACCCTGAGTATGTGGCTGCATCTAAGCAACGCAGCCAATACCGCGAAGGTGCCGAGAAAGCACAGGAGGAGAAACTCAAGGCGGCACCGGTTAATCTAACTGCCGCGGTTGGTAAGCTTGGTAAACAGCGCGATTCAGGAAAGCCTGTCCCGGGAACAAAGGCCTTTGAGGAGTGGATGAAACAACAAGCTGCGGCTAATCCCGTGGAACCTCCTGAGACTGATGTTCCGAAAGAGCCTAAAGGTGAACAGCCGAAAGAAAAACCGGTAGTCCAGGTGGCTATTGATGCTCTTCCAGGTGGAGTGATGAAATTCAAACAGGCGGAATTGTCCCTTAAAGCGGGTAGCAATGTGGAGCTCACCTTTTCAAACCCAGATGTATTGCAGCATAATTTCCTTTTGCTCAAGCCTGGAACCAAGGAAAAGGTTGGCGCGCTGGCTGATGCGATGTTGACTGATCCCGAGGCAATGAAAAAGCAATATGTTCCAGAGTCTTCCGACATTCTTGCCAAGACAAAACTTGTCAATCCCTTCGGCAAAGAGGTTATTAAGTTCACTGTTCCAGATGAGCCTGGCGACTACCCATATATTTGTACTTTTCCCGGGCATTGGCGCCTGATGTTCGGAACACTTAAAGTGACCAAGTAGAAGAACTACCGCAGATCCCATTAACCCAACGTAATGACTGACGATAAAATAGCTGATGAAGACATTCTGCGGCGTGCTGCGATTGATCGTTCTACGCGTTTGCCGGTTTTGTTCTTTTTTACCAGTGCGGCAGTGTGGTTGCTGGCGGCCGTCATTATCGGCTTTATCCAGTCGGTAAAGTTCTATTATCCTGGTTTTCTGGATACCCCATGGCTGTTCTTTTTAAATTACGGAAGATCCAATCCTGCTTTTATGGGGGCCCTTGTCTATGGATGG
>CALCSP010000650.1 GCA_937893785.1 uncultured Verrucomicrobiales bacterium | reverse complement strand
AGGACGTTAAGGAACGTATCGGTGCGCTGGAAGATAAAGGTGTGATCCTTGGTTATACGGCAGTGGTTGATCAGGAGCACGTTGATGGTGATAAGCGTGTCTCTGCTGTGATTGAAGTGAAGGTGACTCCTGAAAGAGGTGGCGGGTTTGACGTCCTTGCGGCGCGGATTGCTAAATTTCAGCAGGTGGAAAGTTGTGTGCTTATGAGTGGCGGCTACGATCTTTCCGTCGTTGTTACAGGTGATTCCTTGCATGATGTTGCCCGTTTTGTTGCTGAGAAGTTGAGCACCCTTCAGGGGGTGATATCAACAGCAACGCATTTTCACCTTAAGACCTATAAGCGTGATGGGTTTCTGGCAACGGCTGATGGCGGTGGAGAGCGGTTAGCTGTGGCGCCTTGAGTGGGTAGCGTTTAAGCGTCAAAATTCTTGCAAGGGTATGTCACTGGAGGACAAAATATCAAAACAAGTACGAAGTATTCCAAGGTCAGGTATCCGGGATTTCTTTGAGCTTGTGCTTGGTCGTAATGATGTCATTTCACTGGGAGTCGGGGAACCTGACTACTCGACACCTTGGCATATCCGTGAAGCGGCTATCTATTCCCTTGAGCGAGGCGAGACCAGCTATACGTCCAATCTTGGACTGGAGAAATTACGCAGGTCGATTTCTGACTACGTAAAGGAGCATTTTGAGGTGGCTTATGATCCCGCCCGTGAGATTCTTGTTACAGTGGGGGTGTCGGAGGCTCTGGACCTTGCATGTCGTGCATTGCTTAATCCCGGGGATGAATTCATTTATCACGAGCCCTGTTATGTATCTTATGACCCAAGTGTTGCTCTTGCCTACGGAGTTCCTGTGCCGGTAGCTTCGAGTGCGCAGGACGGTTTCATTGTTAAGGCTGAAGGGATCGAGAAGAAGATTACCCCGAGGACACGGGTGCTAATGTTAAACTTTCCAACTAATCCAACCGGCAGTGTGATGGAGAGAGCTGAACTCGAGCGGATTGCCCAATTATGTATTGCAAACGATCTTATCGTTATTACCGATGAGATTTACAGTGAATTGATCTATGAGGAGGATTACCGGCATGTCAGCATAGCCTCTTTGCCGGGGATGCGTGAACGGACGATACTTTTGCATGGCTTTTCGAAAGCTTTTGCGATGACCGGTTTTCGGCTCGGATATTCATGTGCCCCTCCGGAGATTACTGAGGCGATGATGAAGATTCATCAATACTCGATGCTTTGCGCCCCGATAACAAGTCAAGTTGCAGCGATGGAAGCTTTAGAGAACGGCGCTGCTGCGGTTGCCTCAATGCGAAGGGATTACAAGAGGCGTAGGGATTTCATCGTTAGGGAGTTTAATGAAATGGGGCTGCCTTGTCACATGCCCGGAGGGGCATTCTATGTTTTTCCAGACATTAGGTCTAGTGGTCTCTCAAGTAGAGAGTTTGCTTCGGGGCTGCTCGATAGTGAGAATGTTGCTGCGGTGCCTGGAGATGCATTTGGAGCAAGTGGTGAGGGGTTTTTGCGTTGTTGCTATGCGACGGACCTTGAGCTCATCAAGCGTGCTCTCGATGGATTTCGAAGGTTTCTTGCATCCTTAAAGGGATGAGTGAATTCGCGAAGGAACGCTTGAGTGAAAGGCAGGCTGCCGTAAAGACGCTTGCTCACGTCCTACCCCTGTTTGTTTTCCTTGGTGTCCTTCTCCTGCTTCCTGTGCTTGAGGTGACAGGATTTTATGTCGACAATGAGGACTTATACCCATGGTATCGGCATGCTCCCGAGCAATGGCTTTATCCGCTTCAGACAATCATTGCGCTGATCCTTTTGTTCCACTATCGGAAACAATATGATTTTCTGCCAGTGCGAGGCATAGGTATCGCACTGGTATTTGGGTTGATGGGTATTGTGTTCTGGATCTTGCCGGGCCACATTTTCTTCGTGACTGGAATGGAGGAAGGTTGGTGGCGAATACTTGGGTTTACGTCACGAGGTGACGGGTTTGATCCTGCAGATGTCGGTGATAATGATTCTGTTTATTATTGGTTGTCGGTGGGTATGAGGTTTATACGCATGGTGGTGGTGGTGGCACTGGTAGAGGAGATTTTTTGGAGAGGATTTCTGATGCGCTATCTGCTCGACAAGGATGGTGATTATTGGGAACAGCCCTTTGGCAAGTTTTCATGGATAAGTTATCTTGTGGTAACCCTTTTGTTCATGTTTGCGCACTCGCCTTCTGATTACTTGGGCGCCCTTGTCTATGGTACTCTCACATACACTCTTGCCGTAATCACCAAGAGCCTTACGGCCTGTATTTTAATGCACGCTGTTGCCAATCTTGTATTGGGCATTTATGTGATGATTACCGGACAGATTGGATACTGGTAGCTATGAAGGTTGGAATTGCGCAGATTAACCATGTTGTTGGCGACCTTGAGGGGAATGCCAAAGCTATTCTTAATGCCTACACTAAGCTCGTAGCACAAGGTGCTGAGTTGGTGTTGACTCCAGAGTTGTCGTTGACCGGTTATCCACCCCGAGACTTGATTTTTAAGTCTAATTTTGTTCCCTCCACGCTTGAGTTTATCGATTACATACACGCTAGGGTTGGAGACACACCACTTCTGATTGGGTATGTGGATTATCACACTGGAAGCGTTGGTAAACCTTTTCAGAATGCTGCGGTCATGCTGGAAAAGGGAAAAGTTCGGCAAAAGACAGTTAAGTGCCTGCTGCCAACCTATGATGTGTTTGACGAGGCTCGGTATTTTCAGCCGGCTGAAGCAGTAAAACCCATGGTTGTAGGCGGTCAGCGAATCGGAGTTACGCTTTGTGAAGACGTTTGGAGTGAAGATTTTTTGCCATCAAATCTTTACGTTAAGGATCCAGCAGGATCCTTGGCTGAGCAGGGGATTGACCTGCTGGTTAACCTGAGCGCTTCACCATTTCATACAGGCAAGGTTGAGCAACGACAGAAGATGCTCTCTTTCCTTGCTAAACGGATAGGATGTCCGGTGGTCTATTGCAATGCGGTTGCAGGCAATGACCAGTTGATATTTGATGGTAATTCGATTGCTCATGGAGCAAACGGCGATGTTTTGCTCCAATGCCCGGGATTTGAGGAGAATCTTTCCGTAGTCGACACAGATGGAGCTTCGGTTGCTTTTAAGCAGATCAATCCCATGCAGGAGATCTACGCAGCCCTTGTTCTTGGCGTTCGCGACTATCTTCATAAATGTGGCTTCAAGAGTGCGGTGGTTGGTTTAAGCGGGGGGATTGATTCAGCACTTACAGCTGTTTTGGCCAGTGACGCCTTAGGGGCTGAAAATGTGCTCGGTGTTACCATGCCAAGTGAATTTAGTTCCAGTGGTAGCATTGCCGATTCGGTTGCACTTGCTGAAAATATTGGGATTGATTGTGAACAGGTTGCTATCACCGAGGTTTTCAGCCAGTTGAAGGGCGCTCTTTCGGGAGTTTTTGAGGGATTACCCGGTGACGTTACCGAGGAGAATATGCAGGCACGGATACGTGGTTTATTGCTTATGTCGATATCAAATAAGTTGGGGCACATGTTGCTAACAACTGGCAACAAGAGCGAATTGGCAGTGGGCTATTGTACTATTTATGGTGATATGTGCGGAGGCTTGGCGGTAATCAGTGACTTACCAAAAACTATTGTTTACGAATTATCCCGGTGGATTAACCGAGAGAGTGAAGTGATTCCCTGGAATACCATTGAAAAGGCTCCAAGTGCAGAATTGCGCAATGACCAGAAAGATCAAGACACTCTGCCGGAGTATGAAGTTCTTGATCGCATCCTTGAACTTTATGTTGAACAGTCGCTTGGCATTGATGAAATAATTGATCTGGGTCATGAACAAGATGTGGTGCATTGGGTTGCTAAGCAGGTAGATTTAAACGAGTGGAAGCGCGGGCAGGCTGCCCCTGGAATCAGGGTTACTTCAAAGGCCTTCGGTCTAGGTAGGCGTATTCCCGTAGCACAGAGATTTAAAGGTTAGAAGGGCATCTGCTTGACGTGCCTGACTTGTCGTCCTTGATTGCTGGGGATGTCTGATCCTTGTGAGTTTTCCAATCCCCATCTACGTGACCTTGTTCCATATGAGCCTGGTAAGCCAATTGACGATGTTGCCCGTGAGTTAGGGCTTGAAGTCGATTCTGTTATCAAGCTTGCTTCAAATGAGAACCCTTTAGGGCCATCGCCTAAAGCGTTGGAGGCCATGCGTGAAGCTGTTGATGATGTTAATATCTACCCGGATGGGGGAGGCTGGAAGTTGCGTAATGCGATTGCACGGCAATCAGGATTATCCATGGAGAACGTGGTTCTTGGCAATGGATCAAATGAAATTATAGAATTCGTTGGGCACGCTTTTTTGAAACCTGGGGATGAGATTATCGCTGCGGAGCATGCCTTTGTGGTCTACAAATTGATGGCCACTCTATTTGGGGCAAGGACGATAGAGGTAAATGATCCCGGTTTTGTGCATGATCTT
>CALCSP010000649.1 GCA_937893785.1 uncultured Verrucomicrobiales bacterium | reverse complement strand
GATATGCGGAATCGTTGGCATTATGCTATTCATGGGGTTTCTCGTCGCAATAATAAGCGGAATTTAAGTGCCGGACTAATGCCCGACCTTTTCACCATGACAACGGGCACCAGCAAAGGGCTATATTCCGTATCCCCCCCGCTGCTCGACGAGCTCAGCCACAATAGCAGGTGGCACCTGCTCAAAATGTGAAGGCTCCATAGAATAACTAGCCCGTCCAGAGGAAAGGGTGCGGATGTCCGTAGAATAGCCAAACATCTCTGCAAGCGGCACTTCAGCCTTGATAATACAGATATTATTCTTCGCATCGATCTCTCCGATGCGCCCTCTGCGCCGATTGAGATCTCCCATGATATCTCCCTGGAACTGTTCCGGAGTCGTGCATTCCACAGCCATGATCGGCTCAAGCAGATGGCAGTCCGCCTTCTTGAAGGCGTCCTTCATGGCAAAAATCGCAGCCATCTTGAAGGACTGCTCATTGGAATCAACATCATGGCTGGAACCATCTAGCAGGTCGACATGAACATCTACAACCTGATAACCGGCCACGATCCCTGAAATCATAGCTTCCTTGATCCCCGCTAAGCAGGCATTAATAAATTCCTTGGGAATGGTTCCGCCAACGACCTTATTCTCGACACTATGTCCGTCTCCACGCTTGTTGGGGGAAACCTCGAGAATCACATGGCCATACTGACCTCGCCCACCGGTTTGTTTTTTCAGCAATCCCTCACCCCCAGCCTTCTGTGAGATACTTTCACGATAGGCAATCTGCGGCTTTCCGGCATTCGTCTCGACACTGAACTCACGTTTCATGCGATCCTGAATCACCTCTAGATGCAATTCCCCCATGCCTGAAATAATGGTTTGTCCTGTCTCCTCGTCACTCTTAACTACAAAAGTGGGATCCTCTTCACCAAGTCGCTGCAGAGCCACAGCCATTTTTTCCTGATCGGCAGTTGTCCTTGGTTCAACCGACATTGAAATCACCGGCTCTGGAAAAGACGGTGGCTCAAGCATGACCTCAAGGGATGGATGACAGAGAGTGTCACCTGTCGTGATATTCTTGATTCCTACAATCGCGGCTATATCACCGGCATAACAGGTATCAATGTCCTTATGCTCATCAGCCTGTATCTGAATAAGACGACCAACACGTTCTTTACGCCGGGTGCGCGTGTTGTAAACCTGATCCCCCTTTGACACCGTACCCGAATAAACCCTGAAAAACACCAGCTTGCCGACAAACTTGTCACTCCAAAGCTTAAATGCCAGCGAGCAGAATTTCGCATTGTCATCGGTGACAATCTCAACCTTCTCCTCCTCATTAACAGCATTCAGGGCCTCAGTTGAGGGAAGGTCCAGGGGACTGGGCAGGTAATCCAGAACAGCATCCAGCGTTGCCTGTACCCCTTTATTCTTGAAAGCAGATCCCCCAGCCACGGGTATCACATCGTTTGCAATTGTTGCGCGTCGTAGGGCAGCTTTCACATCCTCTCGGCCAATCTCCTTTTCCTCAAGAAACATGGTGCCGATTACCTCATCCACATCAACCAGACTATTGATAATCTCATCATATGCCACGTCGGCTAAGAGCTTCTCGTCCTCACCAAGATCACGCACCTCATAGGTGGATCCCAATAAGTCGTCATCGGAATAAACAATTGCCTTCCCATTCACTACGTCAATCTGCCCGGAAAGCGTATCCTCCGCACCAATCGGAATAAGCACCGGAAGAGCGTTGGCGCCAAGCTTTTCCCGGACATCACTGAGAACATTGGCAAAGTCAGCACCCACCCTGTCCATCTTATTGACGAAAACGATTCGTGGCACCCGATATTTATCAGCCTGTCGCCAAACCGTTTCCGATTGTGGCTGAACTCCTGCCACACCACAAAAAACCACAACCGCACCATCCAGAACGCGCAACGAGCGTTCCACCTCTGCGGTAAAGTCTACATGCCCCGGTGTATCAATAATATTCACCCGGTGACTTACCCCCTGAAACAGCTTAAAGAGACCTTCGCTCTCTTTTTGCTCCCATGAACATGTCACCGCAGCTGATGTGATCGTAATTCCGCGTTCCTGCTCCTGCTCCATCCAGTCGGTAGTCGCCTGCCCATCATGAACTTCACCTATCCTGTGAATCATGCCGGTATAAAACAAAACCCGCTCGGTTAAAGTTGTCTTGCCTGCATCAATATGTGCGCAGATGCCTATATTACGTGTATCCTCTAGCGGGAAATCACGATTGGGTGAATTGGGGCTATCGGGCATGCGAAACTTAAATGGGCTAATGAATTACAAGCTCAGTCAGGGCAATGGTAGCAGGAGGGAGAGTTGAACTCCCGACCTTAGGCTTATGAATCCTCTGCTCTACCACTGAGCTATCCTGCCATCGTCTGCCGCGCAAGTGAACGCAACACTCGATTTTACTCAACTAGTATTTATTGTCAAATCGCCCTGTCAGGAATAGATCCACTGTATAAAGATACAAAAAAACAAACCGTTAAGTCGAGACTATTTGAAGAGCTCGAGTATTGGGTTAGTTGATCAAGAACGCGGCATGGAACAAAAAAGAAAAGAGGCCACAGAAATTGTCCGCATCCTACAGGATAAAGGATTTACCGCCTATTTTGCCGGCGGATGCGTACGTGACTCCATACGCGGTCAAACCCCACTTGATTACGACATCGCCACCAGCGCCCATCCGGACCAAGTTGAGCAAGTCTTTGAGAAAACCAGAGCCGTTGGGTCCCACTTCGGGGTGATACTCGTCTTCAAGGGTGCCTATGCCTTTGAGGTCGCCACTTTTCGCAATGAAGGCTCATACAGTGACGGCAGGCACCCTGACTCAGTCGAGTTCTCTTCGCCTCAGGAAGATGCAATGCGGCGTGATTTCACGATTAACGGGCTCTTTGAGAATCCCATCACAGGAGAAATCATTGACTATGTCGAGGGTAAGAAAGATATCACCCAAAAGGTAATCCGTGCAATTGGCGAGCCTCATAAGCGTTTTAGTGAAGACCATCTGCGCCTACTGCGCGCAGTTCGATTCTCTGCTCGACTTGATTATCAAATTGATGAGCGCACGCTTGACGCACTGCAAAAGTCGGTTGCCAATAATGACCTAAAAAAAATCAGCGCTGAACGTATACGCGATGAGTTCTCGCTGATGATGCTAGATAAAAACCGATTGGCAGCTTTCGACCTGCTGGTTGAAACCGGATTAATAGAGTCGATCATCCCTGAAATCCTCGACTTAAAGGGTTGTGAACAACCCCCGCAATTTCATCCTGAAGGAGATGTTTTTATACACACGAGAATGATGGTGGAGGAATACGGGAAATCCGCCCCACCATCCGATATCAATCCGCTCCACGTAATACTTAGCATCCTGCTGCATGACATTGCCAAACCAGCTACTTTTTCTTATGATGAATTGGAAGATAGGATTCGCTTCAACGGACATGATAAGGCGGGAGCTGAAATGGCCAATGTCATCCTCAGGCGTTTAAAATACCCCAACAACACAATAGAGGCGGTAAGCTCCATCGTTGAAAACCACATGGCCTTCAAAGATGTCCAGCACATGAGGGTGGCAAAACTCAAGCGGTTCATGGGCAGGGAAACTTACCCTGATGAAATGGAACTGCATCGTATCGACTGCCTATGTAGTTGGGGCGGACTCGACAACTATGAATTCCTGATGGCCAAGCAGGAGGAATTCGCCAATGAACCAATTATTCCCCAACCACTAATCAACGGCCACGACCTGATGAACCGCGGAGTGAAAGCAGGCCCCAGAATCGGGGCTATCCTGCGCGACGTCCAGGACTTGCAATTGGAAGGCAGTATAAAGGAGCGGAATGCTGCGCTGCAATGGGTGGATGATCACTTGGCCAAGGGTGAAATAATTACCGACTAAAAACAGCCATATAGCAGTTGTAGTGCGCCCACTGAGACGCAAAAAAAACACCGCTCAAACTTAAGCAAGTGCCGCGGAGATACGGTCTCGATAAGTTCTTGCCCGTTCGGCAGCCGTACCTTCGCCTGCCATCACTCCCCTAGAAACATTTATCACCACCGGAGCCTTGCGGGCGGCATCCTTTAGGAGATCAAGATCTCCTCCCTGTGCCCCTAAGCCGGGCAAAAGAAGAGGCACATCAGGAATATCCCCTAGAATATCGGGGCGGGCATTTGTCAAACCAACCACAAAACCGATCTCGCCTTTATGTCCTGAACAACGACTTTCCATTTCTGTAACCAATTCAAAAACCTGCCTACCGTCAGCCAATGTCTGTAACTCAATATCGTCAGCCCCAGGATTTGAAGTGACTCCCAGCAAATAAACGGCCTTTCCCGGATAACTGAGCATCGGTTCCACGGAATCAAATCCCATATAAGGATTCACCGTCACCGCATCCACGCCCTGCATGCTCTCAAAACAGGCTTTGGCATAATAGGACTGAGTCGCTCCAATGTCCCCTCGCTTGACATCAAGAATGACAGGAATTTCTTCCGGTATGTCCGCCATCAGCTTTTCCATTACAGCATAGCCCTTGGAGCCTTCGGCCTCAAAATAGGCAGAGTTGGGTTTGAATGCAGCTGCGAATTCTTCGGTTTCCTCAATCAGCGAATTAACAAAAGCCTCCAGGTCTCCTCCTGTAAACTCAGGCCGAGGATCGATTCCAACACAAAGATTTGAGCCAATCCTTTCAATACGAGCGATCAGTTTTTCGGAATATGTCATGAAAAATTTATCAACTCTAGTCCGCATCACGCTCTAGCAGGATGTCCCCATGTGAGAGCACCATATCAACGCTCCCATCAAGCGTTTGATCAAGAAACGGTGTATTACTGGCCTTTGATCGCATAAACTCCCTACTAAAAGTCGTTGCTCCAGCAGGGTCGAAAAGAACTAGGTCAGCAACCGAACCTTCCGCTACAGCAACCTCATCAAACTTCAAAATACTGCGTGGTTGCGATGCATAACGCTCCACCAACAAATCCCATCCAAAAATTCCCGGCTTAATAAAATAATGAAACAGCGAAGGCAATGCTGTCTCAAGACCTGTAATGCCAAATGGCGCACTGGCAAAATCCTGCTGCCTTTTTTCAAAATCAGTATGAGGCGCATGATCGGTGGCAATCACATCAAAGACACCCTCAATGAGTCCGGCGACAAGGCGCTCATTATCCTCACGAGTGCGCAATGGAGGATTCATCTTAAAGTGCGTATCGTAATCAATGATGTGTTCCTCATTGAAAATCAGGTGATGCGGAGCAACCTCGCAGGTCACATGAACACCATCATTTTTCGCTCGCCGGATAATCTCCATTCCTCGTGCCGTGGTAACGTGCTGGATATGGAGATGCGCTCCAGTGTATTCGGCAATCTGAATATCCCTTGCTATGCATATTTCCTCACTAATAGCAGGAATGCCAGGTATACCCATTTGGTATGATACCCTTCCCTCATTCATTGCCCCCTGTCCCGATAGTTCCATGGTTTCGCAATGAGAAGCGAGAGGCAAGTCAAACTCACGAGCATATTCCATCGCCCGCCTTAGCAACTGCGGGTTGGAAACTGGCGATCCATCATCAGTAAGCATTACCGCTCCTGCTGATTTCATGCCAGCGATAGGAGTCATCTCAATGCCCTTACGCTCCTTAGTAATGCAGCCAGTCGTATACACTGGTATCCGCGCATTCCGCTTCGCAATATCCATCACACTACGCACCAAACCTCCACTATCAATGGCAGGAGCAGTGTTAGGCATCGCCACAACCCCAGTCACTCCCCCGTTAATGGCTGCTTCAGAACCAGTAAAAATATTCTCTTTGCTCGTCTGGCCAGGTTCCCGGAAATGCACATGCAAGTCAAAGAGTCCGGGCAACAACACTTTACCCTCAGCATGAATAACCTTTGCGCCATCCTTCTTCTCAAGGTTAACGGCAACACTTTCCACCCTGCCTTCTTTGACCAAGACATCACAAACCTCAAGCTCCTTGCTTCGAGTCGAAGCAACCGAGGCACTCTTGAAAAGAATCATATTACTCATTCAGGGGTTCCAATTGGGGTTTGAGCCAGTAGAGGACAGCCATTCGGGCGGCGATACCATTCTCAACCTGTCGGTTAATTAAGCAGCGCTCATATCCCATGACCGAATCAGCCAGCTCCACTCCCCGGTTAACAGGTCCAGGATGCATCACCCAGATACCCTCATCTCTGACACGGTCAAGCCTCCCTTCAGTCAACCCATAAACGGAATGGTATTCTCCAGCACTGGGAAAGAATTGTTCGCCCTGACGTTCAAACTGGACTCGCAGGAGGTAAATCACATCCGGCTTCCATGAAAAAGCTTCATCAAATTCGGAAAACTTCCTCATCCCCTCAGGGCGGTGCTCTGGAACAAGTGTACCCGGCCCCAATACTCCAACCTCTGCACCAAGCTTCGTCAATATACAGCTAGTCGATCTGGCAACACGTGAATGCAGGATATCTCCCACAATGAGCACCTTTTTGCCCGAAAAATTCGCCGATCCGAACACATCATACAAAGTGGAGGCATCAAGCAGCGCCTGTGTGGGATGCGCGTGGAACCCGTCACCCGCGTTGATCACGGCTGCACCTGTATGTCTTGCCACAAGGTTGGGGATTCCGGCCTGTTTATGCCTGATAATGATATAATCAGCCCGCATTGCCTGTAGGGTGTCAACCGTATCAAGCACCGACTCACCCTTGACCACCGACGATGTCGCAACAGCTAGATTGGTAACGTCTGCAGACAAACGCTTGGCTGCAACTTCAAATGAAGAACTCGTACGGGTTGATGGTTCATAGAAAAGGCTCAATACAGTCTTCCCCTGAAGCGTCGGAACTTTCTTAACTGATCGCCTGAAAAGCTCCTTGAAGGGTTGAGCTGCAGAAAGAAGGTGCTCAACCTCCTCACTTGTAAGGTCTGCTATCTGGAGGAGGTCTTTTCTTGGCTCACTCATGAAGCGGAAATTAAGCTAATGGAATCTTCATCATCATGTTCACTGAAACAAACTCTGATCCTGTCCAATCTCTGAGTCGAGAGGACCTCACCAACATAGTCAGGCTGGATCGGTAATTCACGGTTCCCTCGGTCAATAAGCACCGCCAATTCAATCTTGGATGGACGCCCATAATTGAGCAACCCATCAATCGCTGATCGAATTGTCCGTCCAGTATACAACACATCATCAAAAATGATGATTTCTGCCCCTTCAACCTCAAACGGAATTTCTGAGGCCTGCACAACCGGGTTAGCGCGACGATGATCCAGATCATCCCTGTAAAAGGAAATATCCAGCGTACCCAAAGCCACAGTGCTTCCACTCTCACCAAGGGCATCAAGCACCCTGCGGGCAACAGTAACTCCACGCGTATGAATTCCGACAAAGTAGGGAAGCTTTGACGGATGCCGCTCAGTTATCTGCGCCGCAAGGCGTTGAATTTTATTGGAAAGGTCTTTCTCACCGAGGATCTTACTACCCTCGGTTTGATCACCTTTCACGTCATTTTGGCTACTCAAGTCCAGCGAATTTTAGTATCCTATACGCATACATCGCGGCGTTCAACGGCGCTTTACTATGAATTCCCACCGTTCCGACAGGAACTCCACCCGGGACTTGGCATATAGCCAATAGTGCGTCAACTCCTTTCAGCGGACCTCCTGGAACCGGAACTCCAATGCATGGCAATTCGGTCTCTACCGCGACAACCCCAGGCAAAGCAGCGGCCAGTCCGGCAACAGCCAGGATCACAGCCTTCTCACCAGATTCGTTAAGCGCCCTAAG
>CALCSP010000648.1 GCA_937893785.1 uncultured Verrucomicrobiales bacterium | reverse complement strand
GAATACAGCATCAGAAGACGGCTTTCTTATACTCCCAAACCGCGCTTTGAGAGAGGCTGACATCAGGGAAATATCAGAACATCACTCCACAATCATTGCCCTAATCGACTCATCATCCCAATATCCATACCCGGAAGGATTGCTCGAAACAATCCTCGATGAATCCCTCTCTTATGACTTTCAGACAGGCAACAGTGCCGACCTGAAAGAAAAAATAAGTCCAATACTTGCCGAGGGAAAAAGCATTCTTTTTGCACCAGGTCTAGTGACCTGCCAGCGGGGAGCCAACTTTCAGGTCCCACTCAAGACTCAGAATATAATATTGGATACAAAGGTGAACATCGTTCCCCTCTTTATCGAGAAACTTACTGAGGTAAACGTTCGCATTGACCACACCAGAGGCACCTCAATCGCCTATGGAAAAATCCTTGAAGGAGAATCAGTGACCCTAGCCGCATACCATGAAGAACTTCTCATTGCCGCAGAAAAAGCGTTCAGCAACCATTCCATACTAAAGGACAACCTTACCCGCTCGATTATCCGAGGGCTCAAGGAACATGGCGGACAAACCATGGTGCATGACGGTAACGATTCCAGTTCTCTTCGTTTTGACAAGATGTTCGCCGCGGCGGCGGCACTGGGTCGATTTATCTCAAAGAAAACTTCCCGCAAACGCGTGGGCATTGTATTACCCCCAGGAAGGGGTGGACTGGTCGCTAACCTTGCGGTCCTGCTTGCAGGTAAGGTCCCAGTAAACCTCAACTTTACAGCGGGCAGCGATGCGATTAACTCGTCCATCCAGCAAGCAGAAATCGACCACCTCATCTCAGCCAATGCGTTTGTCGAAAAAGTCAGTAGCTTCCCTTGGTTTGAGAAGGAGCAAATGATTCTGATCGATGAAGTGTTACCGCCACTGAAACTAAAAATGCTGTTTTGGCTGATTCGATTTAAGATCTTTTCCGCTGAGAAACTCGCCTCTATCCTCAAGATTCCTAATGAAGGCGGTGATGACGAAGCTGTCTTACTTTTCACGAGCGGCAGTTCTGGGGCTCCTAAGGGAGTAATACTTAGCCACCGCAATATCCTTGCCAACGTCAGCCAATTTGCCAGTCGACTGGAACTCGACCATGAGGATAAGATCTTGGGCTGTCTGCCACTTTTCCACAGCTTTGGATCGACTGTTACCCTGTGGTATCCAATGCTTGAGGGTATTGACCTAGTCACTTTTCCCAGCCCACTGGAACCCCCAAAGCTGGCCAAGCTCATTCACCAGCATGGAGTCACCATGTTACTTGCAACCCCTACTTTCCTGCGCGGATACATGCGTAGAGTAGAACCCGAGCAACTTGCCACAATTAAGTATGTCATTACCGGTGCTGAAAAACTTCCACGTAAACTCGCAGAGGCATTCGAGAAAAAATTCGGTAAGAAAGTGATGGAGGGATATGGATTGACTGAAACATCTCCAGTCGCCAATGCCAATATACCAAACCTCGCCAACAAGGAAGGATTCCCTCTCATTCCCAGTGAATGTGCAGGATCTGTGGGACAACTTCTGCCGGGAATTGCCGTGCGCATTACCAATCCTGAGGATGACAGTCCATTACCCGTGGATCAAACCGGCATGATCTGGTTGCGCGGGGCAAACATCTTTTCCGGCTACCTTAACCTCCCGGAAAAAACCGATGAAATGCTCTTTGACGGCTGGTTGCGCACCGGAGATATCGGTCGTCTGGATCATGAGGGTTTCCTATACATTGAAGGGAGGTTATCCAGATTCTCGAAAATTGGAGGCGAAATGGTACCTCACGAAACTGTAGAAACCCACATCAATAAAGCTCTTGGCCTTGATTCCGCAGCCGAGAAAAAGATTACTGTGGTCGGTCTCCCTGATGAAGCCAAGGGTGAGATACTGATACTGCTTACCGCCATTGAAATGGATGATGCCGCACTGGCTGAATTGCGCCAGAAATTACTGGCTGCCGGTGTTGCTGCACTATGGATTCCGAAGAAAACTGTGCACGTCGAGGAAATTCCTGCTCTGGCTTCCGGCAAGCTTGACATCAAGCGTTGTGAAGAGTTGGCCCGAGAAGGAACTTCAGCCTGAACACCTGCTTTCTTGAGCACAAACACCTCCCATCTTGATGGAAAACTGCGCGAACTCTCGCCGTTATCCTTCTCCTCCTTCATGGAAATGGCCCTGTTTGATGCCGAAGCCGGTTACTATTCACGACACATTAATACGATTGGAAGAAGTGGGGATTTTTCTACCAGTGCAACACTGAGTCATACCCTGTCACGAGCGATAGCGAGATGGTTGCAAAAAATTTGGCGGTCAAATCCCTCACTGCCACGGACGGTCATCGAAATTGGAGCCGGAGATGGTTCACTGGCACAAGGAATTATCAACCATATCGGCTTATTCGCACGACACAGACTTCAATACATTATTGTAGAGAAATCAGATCCACTGATTCAGCAACAGGTAGCGAGGCTTAGCAAACACCGAAGGTGTAGGTGGCATAATGATATGCAACAGGCACTAAGCGATGCAGGAGGAAGGGCCGTCATTATATCTAATGAACTTATTGATGCTTTTCCGGCAGAATTATTGCAATGGGATCAAAAAAAACATTGTTGGCATCAACTTCTCTTAAACCACAATGGAGACCACTGGGAAACCAAAGCTGGCAATGCGGTAACCCTTCCTTCCAACTCCTCGCTAAACACAGAGCACAACTTTGCCGACGGTCAGATAATAGAACGCCATGACAGCTATATCGAGTGGCTTAAAGAATGGATAAATCAATGGCAAATGGGTGAAATGCTAACCATCGACTATGGCAATTTATTCCCTCAACTCTATCACCGCCAACCAAGGGGAACCCTGAGAGCCTACTTTGCTCAGAACAGACTCGAGTCCATGAACGAAATCCTTGCTCGCCCTGGTCACCAAGATATCACCGCAGATGTCGATTTCAGTGACCTACGCAACCGAACCGCATGCTTGAATCTTAAGGAAATAGTATACCAGAGCCAACTCGACTTCATTAGCGAGCAAAAAATCAGCATCAATGATGATGACCCGGTCACCAACCCGCATGGAGCCGGCAGGGCTTTCAAGGTTTTATGGCAACGCCGCACCGAAGAGGGCAGCTAGTCGTTATCCTTCCTGAACCCCGCAAATATTGGCCTACCCTGCCTCTTGGATTGCCTGAGTGCAGATTGCCCGTCATCACCGTAGGAAGCCGTAATGCGATCAAGCTCATTCTTGAGCATATCACGCTCTTGACGCACCTCCTCGATCTCACTGTTCATGACCCCCACTTCGTTAAGCAAGGCAATCATCTGAGCATCCTTTGATTTGCTGTTTCCAGGCAGCGTTCCACCGAATACTGTTTCCTGATCTCGAACATCAACGACATTAGTGGAAGCAACCTGTAAAACATCCTGCTCATGCTTAAGTTTCTTCAACCTACCCTCAACAGAGGCAACCTCGCCCTCAAGAAGTTCAATGATGTCCTTCAACTCACCTTCCCGTTCCTGGTAGGCCTTTCGTTGCGAAGCAAGTTTGTTAATTTCCTGCTGAAGCCCAGTGCTAATCTGACGTTCATCATCCAGCCATTTGCTTGATCGCTTGAGTTGCTGCTCGACAAGGTATTTACTGCCAGCGATCGCCTTCACTTCCCCGGCAAGCTGTTTGGCTTCAGTAGCCGATTGGGCGGCAATCATTGATTGCATGTCCATTGCTTCAATAGCACTAAGACGTGCACTCTCCTTAAGCTGCAGCTCTTGCTTCATGTCCTTGAGCTGATGATCACTGGAGTGAACAATCATACAGACAGGAACCAACACACCCACTGCAAAGGTCACTTTTAGGAGCCAAGGCATTCGAATTTCCTTCTCATTAACGCTATCGACGCTTCTTTCTTTGGCTGAAGACCCCATTCTTTGATAAATATGAGTAAAATGATAATCAAGGGATGCAAGTAGTTAATCAAAGTTAAATACATGAATAATCTCCATATATTTATTGGGGATAACCTTGACACTTTGCCTCCATCAGCAGAAATCTCCCAACATTATGAAGTTTGCTTTGTGCAATGAAACTTACGGCGATCAGGAATTTGGCAAGACCTGCGATCACATTGCTTTTTGCGGCTATGACGGCATTGAAATTGCCCCCTTCACTCTCAAGGACGATCCCCGTGACTTGACGGAAAAAGAAGCTCAGTCCTTTGGGACAATAGCCCGTTCAGCCGGGCTAGAGGTGGTCGGTCTACACTGGTTGCTGGTCAAGCCTTCATGGCTGCACCTGACCACCATGGATCCACTTCTACAAAAAGACACAGTGGCCTTCGGCCAGCATCTTGCTCGAATTTGTGCAGCCATGGGAGGTTCTGTCATGGTTTGGGGCAGCCCAAAACAACGCAACCTTGATGATGGGTGGAATTATAGTGATGCTCTTAACCGGGCTGCGGATACACTCCGCAAAATTTCTGAGGTCGCTGAACCACTCAATGTCACTATTGCCATGGAACCTCTGGCAAGGAAGGAGACAAACTTCCTTAATACAGCAAAACAGACGATAGAACTACTCAATCTTGTCGATAACCCCGCGTGCAGACTACACCTTGACGTCAAGGCGATGAGTGATGAAGAGACTCCCATCGATGAAGTTATTCTCTCAAGTGCTTCATACCTAGAGCACTTCCATGCCAATGACCCAAACCTAAAGGGACCAGGAACGGGCGACGTCGCCTACCCTCCTATCGTGAAGGCGCTGCGTGAAGCGCGCTATGAGGGATTTGTTTCTGTTGAGGTCTTTGACTACACGCCTGATCCTGAAACGATCGCCAAGGAGAGTATCGCTTTTCTTAAAGAGGTCTTTTAGAGAAGCTCATCGGCAACCTTATGGCTTTTGTATTAGGGATATAAAAAAGCGTGCACCTTCATAGGAAGATGCACGCTTGCCCAAAATGGGTCAAAGCAGGCTTTAATCTTAAGCCAGTCAGGGAATCAAGAGACGCTCACCAATACGGATCAGATCACCACTGATACCATTACTTTGCCTGATAGCTGAAACTGTCGTGCCGTAACGTCTGGAAAGGCTGTAAAGGGTATCCCCCTTCTGCACAATATGACTGTCTGTCCCGGTAGCAGCAGGAGGAACGTATGCCTGCCCCTGTGGGGCTGGATCGTTATGGTAAACAGATGCAGCCTCGTAGCGATTCACCCCTCCGGCAGCATAAACATTGTCATATTCACCCGCAGCGGCATAGGGATCCTCGTAGCCTTGACCATACTGACTACCATTATAAGGATCCTTGCTGGCTGTCTTGTTGCTCTTACAGGAAATTGCCGAAAAAGAAACCGCTGTGGCAACGGCAAGGGTAAATACAGTTTTCATTCGATAAGGTAATTGTTAAGTTCACAAAATATTTCATGTATCTTAACAAACTGCAAGAAATTCTGCAATTCATTTAGTAAGGCCGTAAATGCCCATCAAAGGCGGTTAATTACACACCTCGCCTTAGCTACCCTCATGACAACCGTCGTCCCTATTGACCGAAAAGCTTCCGCAAATTATTGATATCGAGATTCTGGATTGCTTCCCGAGCCTCGCGCCGGTTACCTGGAATCCGACCCGCACCAACGTTTGGTTCGGAATTGATACTATTGGATTGGGGCAGATTTACCTCCCCAGCCACTTCTTTACCCGAGTCAAGGTCTTCAAAAGTGCCCGGGGCATTCTCGCCGCTGAGATAACCTTCCAGTTCTTCAATCCACTCGTCGATATTGTCATGTTCTGGATTGGATCGCACCAGTGAAACCATTGCCGTGAGAGCCGTGCGCTGTTTGCCTCCACGCAGCAAATCCATGTTCTTTGCCCACTTCAAGCGTGGCAAAGTATCACTTGTGAATTTGGACTCACTTTCACTGCTGCCAAGTGCTCTAACCATCGTGATTCGTTGCGCAATTCTTTTATCCCATGCTGCTGACAATTCAGCCAGTTTTTCTTTGGACCGATACATAGGCAAGATGGTCCTGTCGTAGATACCATCAATATCCATAGGAGAACGCCCCCAATTCTTATTCCTCTTCATGGTTGACTGAAGATCATAAACCCTGGCAAAGGTGGAACCGACTGCATCAGCATGGAGAATCTTTCGTGATGACCCGAGGTGAGGGTATGCCGAAAGAGCATTATCTATCAGAGTCGTAAGCTCTGGGATAATGGAATAATATTGCTCTTTCTTCGTGAACTGTGCGGCACGCAGGGTTAACACTAGGTATTGCAACTGCATACGGCGCGCCTCGCTATGCTCCCTTGAGCGAAGGTAGTCTCTATTCTTCTTCTTCCACTCCAAGTATTCAGATTCACGCGCGCCCTTGCGGGTAAAATTCATTTCCTTGTAACACTTTAGGTAAAAATCATAAGCGGAAGTCGTTGAGGAGGAAGCCGAACGAAAGGCTGTTATAGCCGATGCGTGAATCCCATAACGCTGCTCCTTAACCTGACCTTTGAGGTCTTTGATAGCATCCAGCAACATATTGGTTTCTGAAGATGACAATGGTTGATCCTGGGCTCTAAGATCCCCTGTTAAAGTGACCAACAGAATCAGTAGCGAGGCAATAGATAAGGATTGCATAGATACAATACTAAGTGATTACCGCTTTGTCTGCAATCATTGTGACAAACAATTCCAACCTGACAATATATGGGCGAGATGGGCCCTTGGTCACATATTGAATCACTCTTCGTGAAAGGCTTGATGCCTAAAGATGAACGCATTGATTTACCGATGTAAACCCCATCAAAATCCCTTTTCATAAGAATTTCAATCTGGTGCGGCTAGAATGCTGCCATGCAAAACGCTCCCCGTAATTTCAGGACTTAGAAAAATGAGGGGGTATGGACAAGGTCAATGCGCCACTAATCAGGGACTCGAGCCCGTCCCTATAAAAATAGCCCGCATAAAGACGTTATATCTAGGATATCGCGCCGAATTTATTTCCCTTGAGTCAAGAGTAACACTGCACCTTGAACAAGGTGTAAAATTCCAAAGCACAAAATCATGATAGCCGCACCCGCCTCCAACTCTCCGACGCCAAGCTGAGGAGCGAAAGCCGCACCATAACTCCTCCAAAAAAATGTAACGAGGGCACCGATAAACAAAAATTTCCATCCACTAGGCAAAGGTAAGGAAACCGGGGCAATCTGGCGAACAGAAACAAGCGCAGCCCCATAACACATTACCCAGCACAAGGCACATAACTCAAACTCATCGTAACCGGAAACTAACTCGTAAGACACAATGCCGCCGGCAACCATTGGAGCTAGGAAAGCAACAATAGAACGGCGTGATCCCTCAGGCCAGAATGCCTTGCCGGTTAACCTAACCAGTCTCCACCACATGCAGCCCCCGCATAGGAGAATAAATGCGAGCACGCCCATCCATTCCCAGTAAAAACGAATCCCCTGCAGCAAGCGACCTTCCTGCCCCAGCAAAAAATGAAAGCTTCCCATGCCGGTAGCCAATACCCCAGAAAGGATACATAAACTCCCAATCAAGCCTCTGTAATCGCTCATCGCTCGCGTCTTTCCTCCTGTCGCCTTCATCTTGTTAACCCCCGGAATTCATGACTCCAACATATTAAGATTTTCCAATAACTTGCACACACAACAATGCACAATGGACTCAAGCACTGTTTGTCAAACAGTGCAAAGGAAGCGAAAAGAACCATTATTTATTAATTATTTGTTTCCTTTCCTCCTTACCCGATATTGAACAGCACTAAATTCGAAACTCCGTGTTAATCCACTCCAAATCCCACCCCCGTGCCGGACTGATCGGAAATCCTTCTGATGGTTATTTTGGAAAGACCATTTCTTTTATTGTCCGCAATTTTGAGGCTGAAGTAGTGCTCTATGAAACACCCGAACTAAAAATCCTTCCTGCTCGCCGTGATGAGAGCGTATTCAACAGCATCGCGGAACTCGCTGCTGATGTCCGGCAGTTTGGCTACTACGGAGGTATCCGCTTACTCAAAGCAACCGTTAAGCGGTTTCACGACTACTGTCAGGAACACGGAGTAAAACTCGATAAGCGCAACTTTACCCTGCGCTACAGCAGTAATATTCCTCCTCAGGTCGGTATGGCGGGATCAAGTGCCATTATCACGGCATGCCTCAGGGCATTAATGACATTCTATGAGGTCAGTATCCCAAAGCCTATCCGACCAGCCATTATTCTCTCTGTGGAAAATGAGGAGCTAAAAATACCTGCTGGGCTACAGGACCGGGTAATTCAAACCTACGAAGGTGTTGTCTATATGGACTTTGCCGAAGAACTCATCCAAAGGCAGGGACACGGCTACTATGAGGAACTGGATCCGAAGCTCCTGCCCCCTCTTTACATTGCCTATACGACAAATCTTTCTGAAGATACCGAAGTGTTCCATAACGACATTAGAGGCCGCTTCGAGCGGGGTGACAAGGAAGTCGTCGAGGCAATGGAGTTCTGGGCCGAACTTGCACAAAATGCCCGTGATTTGCTCAAAGAAAAACGCGGTCAGGACATTGGCCCTCTCCTGAATGCCAACTTTGACCGCCGCAGGCAGGTCTATAATATGAGCGAAGGGAATATAAGGATGGTTGAAACCGCCCGTGCAACCGGAGCTACCGCCAAGTTTACAGGATCAGGGGGAGCCATTGTGGGCACTTATCCTGATGAAGACACCTACGAACAACTTGTACAGTGCTTGACCCCTTTGGGAATGAATGTGATTAAACCTATCATTACCCAAGATTAAACAGCTCAGATACAAAGCCATGCCTAAAGTCACTAAAGCTGTTATTCCTGCCGCAGGATTCGGCACCCGATTTCTTCCTGCAACAAAGTCCCAGCCAAAAGAAATGCTGCCTATTGTTGATACCCCGACCATCCAGTATGTGGTGGAGGAGGCAGCACGCTCAGGAATCACTGACATCCTGATGGTGATAGGAAAGAGTAAGCGCGCTATTGAAGAACACTTCTCGAGAAACGTTGAACTTGAGACAGAACTTTCGGAAAAGGCAAAGGTTGACGAACTCGAACAGATTCGCGGTATCTCAAATCTGGTAAATCTACATTTTGTTTGGCAGAAAGAATTAAACGGTCTTGGGGATGCCGTTTCCTATGCCCGCTATCACGTGGGCAATGAGCCCTTTGTTCTCATGCTGGGAGACACTTTAATGGGATCCGATGACAGTGAACGCCCCATTACCAAACAATTACTGGACGCGTTTGAACAAAAGAACGGGCCAATAGTGGCCGTTGAGGAAGTCCCTCATGATAAAGTGCACCTTTATGGAATTATCGGCGGAGACCTTGTCCAACCCGATCTATACAAGCTCGACACGCTTATTGAAAAACCGGAACCAGATCATGCTCCATCAAACCTGGCTATTGCGGGGCGCTACATTTTTACTGCCGAAATTTTCGACTATATCGATACGACCCCGCCGGGAAAAAATGGTGAAATCCAGCTCACTGATGCCATGGCCCGCATGCTTAAGAATCATAGCATGTATGCCCTGAATTTTCATGGTACCCGCTATGACATTGGCAATAAGCTGGATTTTCTCAAAACCAATGTCGTCTTTGGTCTGGAGCGCGAAGACCTAAGAACCGAATTCCGGGAATTCATTATTTCAAAGGCCAAGCAACTAAGCGAGGGACCGTAAGATCTGCCTCCCTCCTGCCAAATGCCCAGTTCGAGGGCTCAATTTCAAGGATCGCAATGAAATCCTGCCTCTGAATGCGGATTTGTCGCAATTTTGGCGCTATTTTTGCTAATAAAATGATAGAATTTACCCTATTGTAACGATAAACCGTAACTAAACCCGCCCCAGCCATGATCCGCCACCTTTTTACAACCATAGCCATTCTCTTTTCGTTAAACTGCGCAAATGCACAGCAGCTCGTCATTAATGAGATCGATTATGACCCTGTGGGTACTGATGGACCTGGGAGTGAGTTCGTTGAACTATTCGACGGAGGCAG
>CALCSP010000647.1 GCA_937893785.1 uncultured Verrucomicrobiales bacterium | reverse complement strand
TGACTTTGCCAGAATTGCCGGAGGAAAGCCATTTGATATCGATGAATCTTGGTTCGATGAGCTTCTTCAGGGAATCGGACAGCCTAAAGGAGCGCCGGTGGCTTCCCATTAAGAGCGTTAACCGAGAGGATTTTTTTCTCAGTCTGGTGCTTTTTGTAACTAGTCGAGTGACTTGTACCACTCGTAGTATTCGTCTTGGAGCTCGTCCATGGTAGGAATCGGATAGAATAACAGCTCCTTATGATGGGCAATCCAGAATCCTGTGCGTAACTGAGTGAATGCCATTTGGCCAAATGCGGCATCAAGGCTGATGCCTTTGATGCGTTTATTGGGGTTTCCGCGAACTTCGAGAATCTGTTCTCTTAGTTTGTGAGGGTGTACGTTTGGGATAGGCGACTTATGGAAGGGATCCGCCTCTAGGCCGGTAAGGAAGTCGTCAATGTCGAAATCAATTTGGTTGAAGAGTACTTTTGGTGCCGACTTAGGCTGTTGAGGATCGGTTATAAATTCACCAAATTCTGGAGGGCTCATCCATGAGAGGACGATAGCCCGCATTGGTGCCAGTTCCTGAAAGGTGCGCAGGTAGCCGCTTTCATGCTCCTTGTCGTAGGGCTTGCTGGAAAGAGGCAGGACCTTGCCCATGGTTGAGGTGATGTAGAGATTCTGAAAGGCAGAAAGCTCGACATGCTCAAGCACCCTGTAAGTGGCAATGAACTTGGTTCGCTTCGGTTTGCCGGCCTCGGTCGGAACGATCTGATCAATATATTTGTCAATCTGGAGAAAGTCATGGCGGTAGTCGGGGTCAATTTCTGCAAATACCACCTGACCGTGGAAATATCGCGAACTACCTAATGTATAGTGTTTGCCAAATTCACTTGGAGGTAGGTTCGAGCCAACCAGCGCATAATTTGGCCACATGATTAGGTAAAGGTGTTTTTCGACCGTGTCACTCATGGCAAAAGGATTTCGTTGATCAATTGTCCTTGTCAAGCGGGCTTATTGTACTTTGCCCAAGAGGGAAAGGTGATCCGCTTATAAAGTATTACAGTAGGCCGCAATACCACTGGCAATTTCTTGAGCCAGAATATCACGGAACCATGTCGTCGCACAGCGCCTGTTTTCCCAGTGGTTGCTGATGAATCCGCACTCCACTAAGGCGGCAACACCACGCGTTTTAGTTAACACGGCAAAATGGTGTTTCTTGCTGCCGCGGTCATTCGTATTAATTCGGTTGGCTAACCTTTTTTGGATGTTTTGTGCCAAATTCTTACCCTTGGAGCTAATATAAAATGTCTCAATTCCCTTGATGGAGCGATTGGAATGCGCATTAAAGTGAATACTGACAAATATGGAATTGGCATGGCGGTTGGCAATTTGGGCCCGATAATCGAGTGAAACAAAGGTGTCTGTCCGCCTTGTCATGACCACAGGAATGCCCCGCTTTTTTAAAAGCACCTCTACTCTTTTTGCCACATCAAGGTTGAGCGTTTTCTCAGAGATTCCGTACCATCTTGCGCCGTTGTCCTTGCCTCCATGCCCAGGGTCAAGAACGACTACTGTTTTTGCTTCGCTGGAAGCAAAAATTGCAATAAAGAGGAAAAAATTGCAGAGCAGTACACGCATGAAGGAGTTTACCGACCAAGTAAGGAAATATTTAACCTAAACTAAAGATAAATATAGTTTAACTTCAAGGTGTCAGCAAGGTGAAGTTTTAAAGCTTGGGCGTCTGTATATTTGAATTATTGCGTGATTGCGCTATTGAAAGAACACTTCCAGAGGTCGCATTTCCGGCAATACACCGTGACGGGCACCTCTGGTTTTCATTTCGAACTGTTTTTGAGCTTCTTGACGCATGTTTATACTGGCTAATTTCCTCATTGAAAAAGGTGCCGTTCTTTCACTGGCACTTGCAGGAATAGGATTAATTGTTGCCATTATTCTGATTCGTATGGTGGTCTCGCAACCCGCGGGAAGTGACCTGATGAAGAAGGTTGCAGGAGCCATTCAGGATGGTGCTAAGGCCTACCTGCGTCGGCAGGTTGTAACGATTAGTGTCATCTCAGCGGCTCTGGCGGTGGTGTTGTTCCTTGTGGCTCAATCCGGGAAAGTACACCAAGCGATGCCGGTTGGTTTCCTTATTGGTGCTGTATGCTCTTTGTTGGCTGGATATATCGGAATGCGTATTGCCGTCATGGCAAATGTTCGTACGACTCAAGCGGCCAGTGAGAGCGAGCACAAGGCTCTCAACGTGGCTTTCAATGGAGGGGCAGTTACCGGGTTGCTAGTAGTTGGGCTTGCCTTGCTATCGGTTGGTATTTTTTGGTTGGTCATGGCGGGCAATGAAGCGAATGATTCGAAGGCGGTTGTAGACAGCCTTATCGGGCTTGCTTTGGGTTCAAGCCTGATCAGTGTCTTTGCGCGGTTGGGAGGCGGTATCTACACCAAAGCCGCTGACGTTGGAGCGGACCTGGTTGGTAAGATTGAGCAGGGACTTGATGAGGATGATCCACGAAATCCGGCGACCATTGCTGACAACGTGGGTGATAATGTTGGGGATTGCGCAGGTATGGCCGCCGACGTTTTCGAGACCTATGCGGTGAGTCTCATTGGAGCATTGTTGCTTGGAACTTTGCAGGCAGGCGCTGATCAGGCGGCATTGATCTTTCCATTTTTAATTGGTGGTATTGCTATTGTTGGTTCTGTGATTGGAATTCTTTGGGTTAATATCCGAAAGGGGTCGGCTTCCCGTCTGTTGATGGAAGGGGTTTTTGTAGCTTCCCTGTTGTCGGCACTGGCTTATTGGCCTGTTTCCTCAGCTCTTTTTCCGGATGGACTGGCCATCAAGGGAGAGGTCTACAGTGCAGTGGATCTCTTCGGTTGTGCCGTCGTGGGAATTATCATGACTTTTGCTGTTGTCTTGATCACCAATTACTACACGGCCACCAAGTATCGCCCGGTGCAAAAGATTGCAAGGGCTTCACAGACCGGACATGCTACCAATATTATTGCCGGGCTCGGAGTGGGCAATATGGCTACCGGGTTACCGGTGGCCCTGATTTGTGTTGCGATCTGGACCAGTTACTCACTGGGTGATCTTTATGGGGTTTCCATAGCGGTGATGGCAATGCTTGCACTTGCCGGAATCATTGTGTCTCTGGACGCCTTCGGACCGATTACCGACAATGCCGGCGGGATTGCGGTGATGGGAGAGTTGCCTGCAGTGGTGCGTGAACGCACTGATGCCCTGGATGCAGTGGGCAATACCATGAAGGCGGTGACCAAGGGGTATGCTATCGCTTCAGCGGGAGTGGCCGCGCTGGTACTCTTTGGTTCGTATTTCTTGGAGCTTGAGGCAGCACTTGGGCACGTGGTCGAATTTTCACTTAAGGAACCGAAGGTGATTATTGGGATGTTTATTGGCGGTCTTCTGCCGTTTATTTTCAGCGCATTAAGCATGGATGCGGTGGGCCGGGCAGCAGGCGCGGTTGTCACTGAGGTGCGCCGGCAGATCAGTGAGCGTCCGGGCATCATGGAGGGCAAGGATGAACCGGAATATGCCCGCTGTGTTGATATCGTGACGCGCTCGGCATTGCGTGAGATGGTGATTCCGGCACTATTACCGGTGGTGACCGTGATCGTTGTTGCGGCTATCCCGGCCCTTGGCTACCAGGCTCTTGGTGGGGTTTTGGTTGGCACTATTGTCACCGGCCTTTTTGTCGGCCTGTCGATGACCGCTGCTGGAGGTGCCTGGGACAATGCCAAGAAG
>CALCSP010000646.1 GCA_937893785.1 uncultured Verrucomicrobiales bacterium | reverse complement strand
ATAAAAAAATAATTCCGACAGACAGGGACATGAACTCCCTCTGAGCCCAATACAGCCATTAGCCGAGGCATAACTTGCTGCTCGAACATTGGGTAAAGCTCACGAGGAGGGCCAGGGAGAAGAAATATGTGAATCCTTTCCTTGCCAATTCCGTCTCTCAAATAGAGCCCTGGAGCTGTACCATTGTTGTTCTCAAGGACCTCCGCTCCCTCAGGCACCATTGCCTGCCTACGATTAGATGGCCTCATTGCTATACCGGAATCACTGAAACGACGAGAAAGCGCTTCAATAACCTCCGCATTTTCAGTCATTTTAAGCCCAAGGCACTCAGCAGTCATCTCACGACTTAAATCATCAGGAGTTGGTCCCAGACCTCCTGTCACAAATATGATCTTGGAACGCTCAATAGCATCAGCAAGGACCCCTTGAATCACAACCCCATCCGGAACCGTGCTTTGTCGGGAAACCCGCAACCCTAGGCCAAGTAGCTTTTCACCTATATAGCCGACGTGAGTATTTACAACCTGACCAAGCAAAAGCTCAGTCCCTGTATTAATTACCTCAACTTGCATTAGAACAGCATCATGAAGCTGGTAGAAAATCGGTGGCTACTCTATCTGCGTCTGACCACAAATCCTCAAGAGCATAATGCTCACGTTGCTCTCTATGTAACACATGCACAATAACGTCTACATAGTCGAGCACCAACCACTGACTCTCTGGAAACCCTTCCTTCCCCCTAGTCTCCACTCCATGATCCTGGGAAATCCTCTCATCAATCTCACGGTAAATTGCTTTTAAATGGGGGGTTGAACTTCCCGTACAAAGAACAAAAAAATCTGCCACCGTTGAGATACCGGTTAAGTCTAAAACCAGAACGTTTTCCGCCTGCTTCTCATCCGCAAAACGGGCAGCAGCAAGGGCTAGCTCACGACCTTCTATATATTTTTTCCCATCCATTAATAATAATGATCCTCCTGCTCACTTAACTCCTAAGCAAACGAAACTTTTCCGTCTCTACATCTCATTGAGATTGAAAAAATGAATTCATTTGAGTTTAACTATGAAACTCTGTATTTAGTTAAACACTATGGCAAATAACTTGGGTCAGTTAATCCTCACGGGCATACCGGGGACGACACTTGACCCTCAAACAGCGAGGTTAATAAATACCATCGATCCCGGCGGATATATCCTCTTTGGAAGAAACATACAGTCAGCAAGTCAACTGCGGTGCCTAATCGATGAACTCAGGAATGCCAGCAGCACGGAACCCATCATCACTATTGACCAGGAAGGCGGAAGAGTATCCCGCCTTCGCCTTATTGGAAATGAGCCTCCAAGTGCTCAGCAATTACGTGAGAAAGGGTCGTTGGAATTAATTAGCCGGCACGGAAAGCTAACCGGAAAACTTCTTCGACTCTTTGGATTCAATCTTGACCTGTGCCCGGTTCTTGATTTTTCACCTGACGACAATGCTGACAACTCCCTTAAGGGGCGGTGTTATGGTTCAACAATCGAACAAGTCATCAAGAACGCTACCGCATTTAACACAAGCCTACGCGGTGAGGGCATCCTGTCCTGTGGTAAACACTTTCCGGGCTACACATATGCATTGTGTGATGCGCATGAACAGCTGCCCATAGTGGAACGAACCCGCTCGGAATGGGAGGACAATGAAGCGGCGCCCTTCAAATCCTTACTCCCAGAGCTAGACAGCATCATGGTATGCCACACTCACTACCCCTTCATTGATCCTGACCGACCACGTTGGCCAGCCTCACTCTCACACAATGCAATAAACCAGCTATTACGCAAAGACCTTGGATTCAACAATGGCCTTGTTATTACTGACGACCTAGATATGGGAGCCATTCTCAATGAAGTGTCGTTTGAACAAACTATCAGCAACGCAATAAATGCGGGCAATGACATGGTAATGATTTGTCACCGCATGGAAATGGTACAACAGGCATACAAAACCCTTGAAACACTGAACCCTTCACAGGTAGAACCCGCCCTAGAAAGAGTAGCCAATGCCAAAGTGCGACTTTGCCCACCTTCTCGGTTCAGCATCGAGGAATTCGACAGCCTCGATGCCATGGTTTGGGACCTCCGCGTAGACACACTTGGGGAAAAAAGAGCAACTGAACGTAGCGCTGAAGATGGCAAACGCAGTCCTGTTGAAACATACTGAACACTGCGATATGGGTAATAATATCACCCCTCAATAAACACGATGCTTCCAGAACTCGAACAACTCCTTGTCATCCAAGATAGGGATCAGAAAATCCTCACTCTTAACTCAGACCTCGAGCGATTACCTCATGAAGAAGAAAACGCCAAACTGCGACTGATCGGCGATCTCAAAGCTAAAGAAGCAATCGAGCAGCAAATCAAAGAAAACGAAATTTCAATCAAGTCACTGGAACTCGATATCGAGACTCGCAGGGACACTATTGCAAAGTTAAAGGTTCAACAATTTGAAACCCGAAAGAATGATGAATACCAAGCAATCAATCACGAGATCGAACGCTACCAAAAAGATATTTTAGGCCTAGAGGATAATGAAATCGAATTAATGGAAAAAGGGGAAAGCCTAATGGAGTCCCTAAGGAAAGCTGAGGACTCTCTGCAAAAGACACAAGACATTGTTGACAAGGAAATTCAAATCATCAACGACCGCCGCTCGCATTGCAAAAAACAGCTTGATGAGACGAGCGAGGACAGAAAGTCACTTGCAAGCTCTATTGACCCAGATCTACTGAATGAATTTGAGCGGATATTTAAGAGCAAGAAAGGCGACGCCATTGCTGAACTAGTTAATGGCGTATGCACCGGATGCCACATGAAAGTAACCCCTGCTACTGCCGCAGCTGTAAGGGCATCAAAGATCATTGCTCACTGTGACCAGTGCGGTCGAATGCTTTACTCATGATTGTTCATGGGCGCGTTTTGCCCGCTAGAAAACCAAAAAAGGTCCAGAATAATCAAGGAAGCCCCTGTTTTGCATAGGGCCTGACCTTCAATTCCTCAATAGCTGCCACCACCTCGGACGCATCCATCTCATTTACTTCCACCTTCCTCCCAATCTCGGGAACGAGCGTAATAGTAAGCCGTCCTCCAAGGTGCTCCCGAAATTCCTCTAGGCCCTTGAGAACATTGAGTCGCCCCTTTTCTCCGGAATAAAGGCTCTCATCAAAAACAGCAAACCCGACCTGCTCTATCAGAGAGAGAATTCGCTCGCAATCATCAACAGAAATTAGCCCGATTCGCTTTGAATAAACGAGATCAACAGCCATTCCCACTGCAACAGCCTCACCGTGCCCCAATGAGAAACCGGTTATTTGCTCAAGCTTATGAGCTGCCCAGTGCCCAAAATCCAGAGGCCTGGCAGATCCCAATTCGTAAGGATCACCAGAAGTCGCAATGT
>CALCSP010000645.1 GCA_937893785.1 uncultured Verrucomicrobiales bacterium | reverse complement strand
TGTTTCCATTGGTGGCCCTGCCGGAATTGATGGCATCATAACCCGTTTCGGATTTTCCGAAATAGGCGGTCATGTAATCGGCATCGGGACGTTCGTGCATGTGGTAGATTCCCCAGTATAGGCCGTTTATATAGAGGTGAACCCAGCGGCCATGGGAACCAGGATTGCCCATTGCTAGGTACAGGTCATTTGCGAACTGGTCGCGATTATACTGGGCATGCCGCGATTGAAAATAGTGACGGTGAACCCATCCAAAATTGTATCCTGATCGCAGTTGCAGAAAATCGAACTCGTCTACGGCACTTTCACTGAATGGTGCATTTTTAAAGACATCGTAATTGAGTTTGCCGGCTCCGTATTCCTTACGAAAACGCAGGCTCATACTGTGCTTGGGAGTGTCCGGGTTGCGGCTGCTGCCGCCCTGAACGCGTAAACCGGCATTGATCTGAAAACCTTTCTCGCTTGCATCGTGAACGATCAGTTCCGCTGAGATAGCACGTTCCCAATTATCTCCTTGGCTTTGCGGATTTTGGTAAATACCCTGACCGCCATAAAAATCCTGTGGATCAATGGCAACGGAGAGCGTTGGTAAGGCCTTGAGAGCGGGAATGAGCTCTTGGGCATAATCGGGATCATTGACGACCTCTGGGTCCATACCGTAATCAGCTGGACGGCCTGCCCATGTTCCCGGAAGATTGGGGGGGGTATCCGGTTGCCTGAGAACATCAGCTAGGAAAAAGTAGGAGTGTGTGTCGATGTTTGTTGCAAGATAATCCTCCTTGTAAGCCGCTGCACGAATAACAGTTGTGGTGGTGATTGGCAGGGGTTGAGTATAGAGCGAACCGTTGGACGGGGAAGGGGCACTGCCGTCAGTGGTATAGAAGATTTCAGCACCTTTGGTCGCCGTGGTGATTGTCAGGTCAAAGGGGGTGGAGTGAAAGCCACGGTTGATGTTAAACTTCGTGTCCTTGACGAATCCCAAAAAGGCATTCCCCTCATTCATTGCTCCTGGGCTTGGCCTGGTAAAGTAACCTTCCGGGCTGTAGGAGACATCTGCTGGGATAGGAGGAAAATGCGGGGCAAATGCATCTACCACGGTACTGGCATCATCAGCAATTAGTGCGAGGTATTCCCCATTGTTATTCAGGGCGAAATTGGTGTGGAGGTTGCCATCTGTATCGATATGACTGTTTGTGGGCTGGTTTGAGGCAAAGATTACCAAGAATTCGCCGGCTTCCAAGACTGTTCCTTCTGGAAAGGGCCATTTGTCGGGTATGAGTGGATCGTCTGTCAGGCAAAATCCGGAGATGTCGATCGGGGAAGGGTTAGGATTATGAATCTCAATCCAGTCGCTAGCATTTCCATCGCCGTCGAGCAGTTGACCGGAGTTGTCGGCCACCAGTTCCGAGATGTAGGGAGGTTCTGCTCGGGCGGTGAGAATAAATGTAGCTATGGTTGCAAGAAGCAGGCAGCTCGAGCTTAATGAAGGCATTCCTAGTCTTTCTGGGGTGAGGGGCGATGGGACATCAGCGAAGTTGAGCCCATTAGCGGAATATGACACGGTTTGCGTTGTCGGTCAGCTAGTTTCGCATGGAATGATGACCGTCAGTGCATGGACGGCGCCTTACTTTTTTTAATTCACAGAACCAAAGAGACAGTCTCGAGAGTATTCAGTAAACAGCCATCCCGCATCAAGGAAGTTGCCAGTCAACCTTGGCTTCCTTGATGTTTCCGAATTTGTCATCATAGCGCACAAAGCCATTCTTTGCCCCAAACTCGTGGACCAGTTTGGTAACTTTGACGTCATAACAGCAGTATTCAGCCACTTCGCGATATTTGCCCTCACGCCACCATTTAATAGCATCCAGTCCCTGGGCGGTTTTCCCGGCACCAAGTGACGCGGAGGCAATAGCATCAAGTTTCATCCGGTGTCCGACCTCCTTCTCGATACTTACCATCAGGTCAAGGCTGATACACTGATCGGCTAGACAGACAGGCTGGTATCCCTCAAGGACAGCGTAGTCAAAATTGATATGGTTAAAGCCGATAACGAGATCAGCCTTCATTAGTTGCCTGATGAGCTCATCAACCCGGTTTTCCGGATAGGCGATATATTTTCCTAATGCCGTGCTGTAGGTCACTCCGACAGACATTCGCATGTCACCCTTGTTATTCCAGCCACCCACATCATTGGCCGAGTGGATGGTTTCAAGGTCAAAGTAGACGTAGTCTTTCGCCATTTTCAGGAGTGATATTTTGCTGATTATAATTGTTGAAGCTCAGGTTCACCAAGCAGCTTATGCACTGCTAAACCATAGCAATACATAATGATCAGTGTTAAGGCTACCACTAGAAGATAGTTCACAGAACCATGAATAATTTTCACCTTACACTTTTTGTCCCAGTAAGTCTCTCCCTCCCTAGTGAGTTTTAAGTAAGCAATAATGTGACAGGCAATTCGTAATATTGGTTCGCCTAAACCCATTCCAAAAACAAATACGAAAGCTGATCTCTTTAGTGCCAAAGAGAAATTAATCCCTTCTCCATTTTCCTTTTGGATTCTGATGTTCATGCACCATTTACCCGGAGTTTTCTGAAAGTAAGTCAATAACAGTGTTTCAGTGATGGTCCATGATGCTGCAATGATGACAAAGAGTGTGGCCCAATCAGTGACGCTAGGTATCACTGATGGCGGTTCGGCTAATACCCAGGCTGGCACTAGCATTACAGTTAGGACTTCAGCGCCAAAGATTTGATAGATCAAAATCAACCCTGGAGCCAGTAGGATTGGAGCATCAATAAGTCTTGCCCAAAAGCGTAGCCATGGGCGCGGTTTATCAGCGTTGTGGATAATTGTCTGCCTACCCAGTTCTTGTCGTTCTTGATCGCTTATGGTGATTTCTTGGTCCCCGGCATCTGCAATATGGATTTCAATACTCTCCTTGAGCGGACCCAACTCGCGCAGAGGTTGCCATTGCTCCATACCTTTCACCCACGCTTTTGTGTCAGGGGTGATCTGTTCACGGCGTAATTTCTCGCGCACATCATAAATAGTGAGGGGGCCGACCTTTTGGCCATCTATGTTGAGAAAGAATTCCATTTTGTTTAGGCTCCTAACATCCTTCAATTCCTGATGGATTGACAACTGCAAATGAGAAACCTGTCAGGCAAAATTGTCGATTTTCTGTCGCGAAATGAATAACTGCTTGCTTGTCATACATGACCATGTATAAATGATAATGAGTCTCAATAACGGTGAGATATTCTTCAAAAATCCTCTTTAAACACTTATTAATTCGATGAATTCGAAGTTTCACATTTCATTTTCAGCAGTTTTCTTTGGCTTGGCTGCTTGCTTGTTTCTCCCCAAAGCAGCTATTTCCAAGGAGGTGACCATTTACTCACATCGCCATTATGAAGCAGATGATGTCCTTTATGCGAAGTTCACCGAGAAAACCGGCATAAAGGTTAATGTGGTCAAGGCTAGCGCTGATGCCTTGCTGGAGAGGATTAAGACAGAGGGTAAAAACTCGCCCGCAGATATATTGATCGCTGCTGATGCTGGTCGACTAGTTCGTGCCCATGATGCCGGTGTATTACAGCCTGCCACCAGTTCCAAGCTTCAGGCGCAGGTTCCCAAAAACATGCGTGATTCCGGCAATCACTGGCACGCCTTCACGGTTCGTGCCCGCGTGCTGATCTATTCAAAAGAAAGGGTTAAGCCATCCGAATTGACCTCATATGAGGATCTGGCGACGTCCAAATGGAAAGGCAGGATTGTGGCCCGTTCTTCAACCAACATCTATAACCAATCACTGCTGGCTTCTATTGTTGCTGCTGCCGGCGAGAAAAAGGCAACAGAATGGGCAACGGCAGTGAGAGGCAATATGGCCCGCCCGCCCGAGGGAAGTGATCGAGATCAGATTCGTGCTGTTGCTGCAGGAATTGCCGACGTTGCGATTGCCAATACCTACTACGTGGGCTTGCTTGCCAACTCCCCAGACCCGAAGGATCGCGCAGTAGCTGCAAAAATCGGTGTCTTTTTTCCCAATCAGGACGGACGCGGAGCGCATATCAACATTAGTGGCGGGGGCGTGGTGAAGAGCGCTCCGAACAGGGAAAATGCGATCAAACTTCTGGAGTTTTTAACGGGGCCTGAGGCACAGGCAAGTTTTCCTGAGACAACTTCTGAGTATCCACTTGATATTTCAGGAACCCAATCAAAGCTTCTCAAATCATGGGGAACATTCAAGGCGGACAAGCTGCCCTTACAGATTCTTGGGGAAAAGAATTCCGATGCAGTAAAGATCTTTGCCCGGGCTCGCTGGAAATAAAAGTAAGGAGGCGCAGTCTTTGAGTCGCCTGTTCACAACGGGTAGCCGGCTTTATTATCTTTCCACATCGGCCTGGTGGATTGGCGCTGCCTTAATCGCGCTACTGATTGCCGTGCCGCTGGCGGTTGTGGTGCTCACTTTTTTTGATCCACCAAGTGCAGCATGGCGGGAGGTGGTTGGCTATGGGGTCCTTGGCAGTTACCTGAAGGGCACCATCATTATGCTTCTAGGAACAGGATTACTTGCCTCGGTATTCGGCATCGGGGCAGCATGGGTCGTGACCGTTTGGGATTTTCCAGGTAGGAAGTTCTTTTCTCTAGCATTGATGTTTCCGATGGCTATACCCACTTATGTGGCAGCTTATGCCTATGACTTTGCTAAATACGAATTGCGCGACCCCATGATGCTATGGGTTCGTGAGAAGTTCGGGCCGGGTGTCATGATGGATGCCAACATTGTCTTCAATCATGCTCTTGCTGTGTTTGTTCTGGCGCTGGTTCTCTATCCGTACGTCTACATTGCTGCCCGCATTGGTTTTTCTGAGATTTCCGGTGCGTATATAGAAAACTCACGTCTACTCGGGCGTAGTCTTTGGCGCAGTCTTTTTTCTGTGGGGTTACCGCTCGCTCGACCGGCTATTATCGGTGGCCTGTTGCTGGTGCTTCTCGAGGTGATGAACGAATACGGAGCAATGCTGCATTACGGCATCGAGACACTGACTATTGGGATATTTAACCAGTGGTATGATTGGGAGGATACCGACTCGGCAATCCGTCTTGCCGGAGTAGCAATGCTGGTGGTATTTGTGATTATTATTGCCGAAATGGTGTTGCGGGGACGATCACGTTTTCATGCCCATCACGGTCAGCGGCGTAACCTCGCCGAAAAACCGAAGACATTGGCTGGTAATCTACTCGCTTTTGGATTCTGCCTGATGCTTCTTTACTTTGCTTTTGTTTTGCCGCTCTGGCAGCTTTTGAAACTTGCCTCGTACGGCCTTGAGAAGGTTGAGCTTGGTGACTTAATGAGTCCGGTGGCGGGTAGCCTGTCGATGGCATTGCTCGCGGGTTTGGTTATTCTTGCTGCCGCTTTGTTTCTTGCATATGCCGCGCGCCTTTTTCCCGGGTTGAGTATGCGGATACTTTCCAAGATGTGTATGCTTGGATATGCCCTTCCCGGTGCCGTGGTGGTGATAGCGATGCTAACTGCTACCGCGTTTATTTCCGATTCGCTATCGGCTGATTCATTGACAACAATTCTGTTTACGACCACCCCAATTGGTCTTGTTATGGCGTATGCGGTGCGCTTTATGACCCCGGCTCTGGCTCCTCTTGAGGCTGGAATGGCCAATATTCGTCGCAGTATGGATGAGGCATCACGCATTCTTGGGCGCTCTTCCTGGGGTAGTTTCTTTCGTATTCACTTCCCCTTGCTACGTTTGCCTTTGTTGGGTGCTTTGATTGTACTTTTTGTCGATATTCTCAAGGAATTACCCTTAACATTGGTATTGAGCCCCCCCAATGTGGAGACTTTAGCTACCCAGACTTTTGGCCTAATGCACAAGGAGGAACGGTTTGCTGAGGGTTCGCTGCCTGCCCTGATATTGGTACTTTCAGGATGCGTGGGAGTGATTATCTTACACCGCTTGATTCGCCGGCCGCGCCAGGCTTAAGCAACGATGTAAGTGATCATATGCCCGACTCACTAGAAATACAGGAAATCTCAAAAACTTTTCCACGTGCTGTTCGCCCGGCATTGGACAGGGTGTCAATCGTACTTGGAGATGGTGATATCCTTGCACTTGTCGGGGAGAGTGGCAGTGGTAAGACAACACTGTTACGAATCATTGCCGGGCTTGAGCAACCCGACGAGGGAACTGTTGCCATTGGTGGACAACTTGTCTGTTCGGAAGGTTCCTCGGTGCCGCCTGAGCAGCGACATATCGGATTTGTTTTTCAAGACTATGCTCTTTTTCCACACCTTAATGTGCGCAAGAACCTGCTCTACGGGTTGCACAGGATTGTTCATCGTGATGAACGTGAAGAGCGTGTAGAGGAAATAGTGAAGCTTGCCGGTCTGGATGGACTTGAGAAGCGTTTTCCACATGAACTATCTGGTGGGCAACAACAGCGTGTTGCATTGGCCCGGGCACTGGCGCCCAGACCCTCTTTTATTCTTCTTGATGAACCCTTCAGTAACCTGGACCCGATGCGCAAGGATACCCTGCGCGATGAGTTGCGTCGGATTGTCAAGAGTAGTGCTACTTCGGCATTGATTGTTACCCATGACACACGTGATGCGCTTGCTGTGTCAGATACTCTCGCGGTTTTGAAAGAGGGGAAACTGCAGCAGGTGGGTAGTCCTGAGCGGGTTTACTTTCATTCTACCAGTGAATATACGGCAAGCCTATTTGGCAAGGTTAACCGTATTCCATGCCAGTTGCTTGAGGGAGAGGATGCACCTCAGGGATCACCTGACATACTAGTAAGGCCTGCCGATCTTGAGATTACTCAGGAGGTGACTGGTGGAGGACATATTGTTGGCAAGGTGATAGCTTCTCATTTCCGTGGTGATTTCCATGAAGTAACCTTGGAATGCGCAGATGTTGAAACAGATAGTGGCGAATCCACACAAGTCACCATCTATGTGGGAGCGAACCGCAAACCAGCCCTCGGAGACACGGTAACGGTCAGGCGGTCGAGGCGCGGGGAGGAGTAACGTTTTTTCGGTGGTGCCATCTTCTGTCCTTGAGGAATTATCTCGTTTTGGGCTAAAGGCTTTTCGACCTGGTCAGAACGAGGTGATTGACATTTTGCTGGAGGGGCGCAGTGCCCTAGCAGTGTTTCCTACTGGAGGAGGTAAATCACTCTGTTATCAGCTCTCCGCCATGATGCTTGATGGAGTGACTCTGGTGGTTTCCCCACTGATAGCTTTAATGAAAGACCAGGTGGATTTTTTGAAAGGGAGGGGGATCGGAGCTGCCCGTT
>CALCSP010000644.1 GCA_937893785.1 uncultured Verrucomicrobiales bacterium | reverse complement strand
GGATTCGGTTCAAACATGGGCGACCGCCTTGCAAACTTGGCAGAAGCTCGAAAGCTCTTGCTCCAATCATGTGCAGACTCAACGAAAGCCATTTTTTCACCTGTATTCGAAACGCCCCCTATCGATTGTGCCCCTGGAACAACACCATTTTATAATGCCGTCGGAGAATTCACTTTCAGCACAACTCCAGAGTCCATTCTCGAACTCTGCCTACGTATTGAACAGACTATGGGGCGAGACAATATCCATGAAGTAAATACCCCGCGTCCGATTGATCTTGATCTTCTTTATGCCGGAGGTTTTGTAAAGACGACACCAGAGCTAACCGTTCCTCACCCAAGGTTAACCTCACGACTCTTTGTATTAGCACCTCTTGCCACCATACGTCCCAACCTTAAGCTGCCCGGTGACAATTCCAGCATAATGGATCATCTAAATCGACTAACCCATAATAAGCAGCAATTTCCTATTGTTAGCAGAAACTGGTAATGAGCGAATCTACTAGCATTAGCCGGGAAGATAAACTCAGGCATTTAGTTAAGAGTAAAGGCAGAAAAGCTGTCACTGCTCTAACAGCGTATGACTATGCTGTAGCAAGAATTATTGATGAAGCGGGAATTGATATCATCCTGGTAGGCGATTCACTTGGCATGATGGTCTTTGGACATGAAGACACAACAAAGGTCACAGTTTCTATGATGAAACATCATGTTGCAGCCTGCCGTAATGGAGTTGCTAGGTCCATCCTCGTCGCTGACATGCCTTACCGTAGTTATGAAGACGATCAAACCGCGATTGCGACAGCAACTGAGCTCGTCAGCGCAGGAGCAGACGCGGTCAAACTGGAAGGAGGAAAGGCTATTCTCTCGCAAATAAATGCTATTCTCGACAAAGGCATCGCTGTCTTTGGCCACATCGGCATGTTGCCGCAACAGGTTGTAGAAGAAGGAGGTTACAAGAAAAAAGGAAAGTCTGACATTGAGGCAGCAAATCTCTTGGCCGATGCCGCTGAGCTTGATAAGGCAGGCGTCAGCGCAATTATTCTTGAGAACATTGTTGGCAACCTAGCAAAGGAAATAACAGAAATGACAACGGCTCCCACAATTGGTATTGGCTCAGGCAAGTCTTGCGACGGACAAATCCTTGTTATCAATGATCTTTTGGGTAGTTATCCTTGGTTCTGTCCGAGTTTTGCTAAACCGAAGGCAAATTTTGCCTCTGATACAACTCAAGCTGTAAGAGCGTTTATCGATGAAGTTGAAAATTTGAACCGGGAATGAAACCCTAAATTATTCCAACCCTTCATTGAATTGACCAATATTACGGAACTTTTTGTAACGTAGCAAAAGCAATTCGTCCATTGAGACACTTGCCAACTCTTTAAGATTTTTTGCAATTGCTGTCTTTAGGTATTCTGCAGCTTTTGCAGGATCGCTATGGGCCCCCTTTTTCGGTTCTTCCACTATTTCATCGACGACCTTGAGTTTCTTGAGGTTTTTTGCGTCAAGCTTCATGGCTTTAGCCGCCTCCTCTGCATGCTTACTGTCTTTCCAAAGAATGGCCGCACAACCCTCAGGACTAATAACTGAATAGTATGCATTCTCCATCATCATGACCCTGTCAGCCACTCCAATGCCGAGCGCTCCTCCAGAGCCCCCCTCGCCGATTACCACCGCGACAATTGGAGTTCGAAGCAGCATCATTTCCTTGAGATTATAGGCAATAGCCTCTGCAATGTTTCTTTCCTCCGCTCCTATGCCGGGGTAAGCACCAGGCGTATCAATGATAGCAACCACAGGCATAGAGAACTTCTCAGCCATACGCATTAGCCGCAAGGCTTTACGATACCCTTCCGGATTAGCGCTGCCAAAATTTCTTCTAAGTTTCTCCTTGGTTTCACGTCCTTTCTCATGCCCCACAACCACACATTTTTGCCCGCCAATTGTAGCAAATCCGGCAGGCATCGCCGCATCATCTCCAATATGACGGTCTCCATGTAGCTCAATAAATTCGTCAAAGCATGAGGCAGCGTAATCAAGCATCATCGGCCGCATCGGGTGCCTTGCCAATTGGACCCTCTGCCATGGAGAATCCGCCTGCTTCGGTTTTGAAACCTTTTTTGTTGCCGCCTTCTTGGGTGCCATAATTAAGAATAGGAAAGCTTATTCAAAAAACAAGGTTTAGTATACCCAAGCTTGCTATTTCCGCACGTGAACATCCATCCCCGGACGAACAAGGAGAACCAGTTCCTCAAGGTCATCTGAATTCAGGAAAAATCCGGTAATATATTTACTCTCATCAGAATCCGGCAAAATAGAACGTATAGGCACAGCCCTTCTTTCGCAGCGAAGCTCTTTTTTTGCAGAGACATAACGAGCACTACCAACCGGTAATAATGAATCCCCACTACCAACAACTAAAGATTTCACCTTTGTATCAAACTGAGATGGAGAATTCGGGGGGATTTTGTAGCGAACTAGATCGTACTCCTTGAAAAAATTACCTTCTTCTGTTCTCAAGGTTAGCGTGCGAGAAGATAGGCTAATTAGAACACTAAAGTTCAGCGGGCTTACGACCAATTGCTCTCCCTTTTGAAGGCCTCCCCCCATTCTGCCGTTGACATGAATCACATACCCCACAGTCGACTGCTTATTTTGAGCAATCCGCAAAAGCGAATCTCCTCCCTTAACGATATATTCATGCTTTCCGGGTGTAACAGATTTAGAGAGGAGTCGGTCAACATTGATTTCCCCCACCACACGCTTAGCTTCAGTATAATATTGCGAGTCCGGGTAGAACTTCATTAACTCGTGCAACCTTTCAACCCCACCTCGCAAAGCCCCGGTTGAGAGCAATGCAACTGCCTCTCTGTAGGTTTGCTCTCCGTAATCTACTTTTTCTTTCTTCCGACTCCGGATTTCAACAATTTTTTTCTCTAGCTCCTTCTCCGGAAAAATCAACTTCTCCCAGATGTAATAGACTCCAATGCCTGAAACCACAAGCATGCCCAGGGCTATGAATGCGGATAGAAGCCTAAGGTAAACCCTCACAACAGCATTAATTTTCACCCATTAGAGGAAACCTCGCCGCTTAAAGTCAAAAACATTGATCCCCTGTGAAAGCCCTATCATCTCAACGGTGAACTTAAGCAGGCATACCTCCCATGCATCATCGACACCATGTATCACGGCAGACAAAGGGTTTGATGCACCGCTCACACGCTCAATCACCTTGTCCTTGACTGACTCAAACGGCTCAGCAATGACTTCCTCACGGACCTTGTTCTTTCTGAAGTTAAACCCATATTTGAGTATCGATAGATCCTCCGCATTCTCATGCAACCATTGTGAGAATGCTTCAGCCTGTTCACCAAACCCCTCAAATGCAAGCTCAGCATAACTCTCTGGCTTAATAATTGTTGGTCGTTCCGCATGGAGCACCCCCTCACGGACACGGGTCTCATTGACGCTGTCCATCAACTCTGAAATAAGGTGGAACTCAAATGAAGTGCTACCAAACGTATCAATTCTCCGATCCGGTTCTAAAAGGATCTCCGTTGACTCCAGCGCGTATTGAATATCATCCTGAGAATGCATGCTAAAGTCAGTATGTGACGACAGCAAAAGCTGCTGCCTATGAGTAGAGATGTTGTGACAAAAAGGATCTCAGACTACTCTCCGCCACCACTATTGTTGTTATTAATATAACTGATCACATCACCAACTGAT
>CALCSP010000643.1 GCA_937893785.1 uncultured Verrucomicrobiales bacterium | reverse complement strand
GGCCAGTATACTTGAGGGACAAATACCACTGGCGACCATATGGGAAATCCGGGCTGTGACGGTTCTTGTCTTGCCAGTACCTGCACCTGCAAGTATTAACACGGGGCCTTCAAGCTGCTCAACAGCTTCCTTCTGAGCAGGATTTAACCCTGCAAGACTTAGCTTTTTCCTTGCCATTCCAATGTCCGCATTGAAACCACGTTCGCTCGCTCTACGCAACCGGGAATCAGATGAAAGACTACGATTTCAGTAAATCCTCGGCAAGCTTAGCGATGATTTCCGGCAGTAAAACGTGTTCTGAGCTCTTGATCCGAGCATGCAGAATGTCTGGCGTATCCCCCTGCTCAACAGGAACTTGCCTCTGCCCTATAACCTCTCCTGCGTCCATTTCATCAGTCACATAATGGACAGTACAGCCTGTCATTGAATCTCCGGCCTCAAGTGCCTGCTGCCAGGCTCTCAATCCCTTATGCCTTGGTAAAAGTGAAGGATGCACATTAATCACTTTTCCGGCAAAAGACTCCAGCACCGGTTTCTTCAGCAACTTCATGAAGCCTGCACAAACCACCAGGTCGACATCCGCCCTTATCAGGTGTTGAGTCAGTTCCTCCTGAGATTGCATTGAAAATTTTTCAGGGTGATCACCAGGGTCCACGTAAACACTTTCTATATCGTGGTTACGGGCTCGCTCCAGAATCACTGAATCACGCACATCGGAAATCACAATTGCCACTTCAGCAGCTAACCATCCATCCTTTATTGCACCAATTATCGATTCAAGGTTTGTTCCTTCACCGGAACCAAGAACGCCGATACGGATACGCGTTCTCTTGGGTTGTTCACTCGCAGCTGCAAGAAGTAACGTTGTCGACTTGCCCTCCACCTCAGAGAGGATCTTGATCTTAGACCCTGCATCAATAAGGGCATCCCTCTCCTCCTTATCCAAAGACTCTACGGTATAATCGCCACCTTTGGCATAAACATGTGGACGGATTACCTCTATAAGCGACGTGACGCGAACACTGTCAAACAACACTACCCGATCAACACTCTCAAGCCCTAGAAGAACCTCCGCACGATCATGAGCCGCATTCAAAGGGCGGCCGTCCCCCTTGAGAGCCTTGACTGAATCATCTGAATTAATTGCCACAACCAGTGCATCCCCAAGCCTTCTGGCTTCCTTCAAATAGCGAACATGGCCCACGTGGATCAGGTCAAAACAACCATTCGTGAAAACAAGCTGCTTTCCTTTAGCCTCCAATTCCTCCCTCAGGGATACCAATGTGCTAATTTCACTTATCATCTACTTTGCACTGGTGCCAATTTCCACTAAAGTCAACCCCCATGCACGACCCACGTATCGACAAACTCGCCCGGCAGCTCGTCCGTTATTCAACATCCGTAAAACGCGGAGATCATGTCTTAATCGATGCTTATGATGTCCCTGAAGCTGTCCCCATAGCACTAATCCGCGCTGTCAGGTCAGTCGGAGCCCATCCATTTGTAAACCTCCATAATGCCCGAGTAAGCCGGGAACTGTTAATGGCCGCCAAGCCTGAGCAATATGACGTCCTTTCCAGCTACTCAATGGCGCAAATGAGAAAGATGCAGGCATTCATTGCCATCCGTGGCAGCCACAACATCACTGAGTCAGCAGATGTCCCGCCTGCTAAAATGGCGTTGGCGATGAAAAAAATGCGTGCTGTGCAGAACTACAGGGTCAATAAGACAAGATGGTGTGTTTTACGTTGGCCTCATCCGGCGATGGCACAACAGGCAGGTATGAGCACTGAAGCCTTTGAAGATTTTTTCTTCAAGGTCTGCCTGTTAAACTACCGCAAGCTTGTTCCGGCAATGAAAAAACTGGAAGCACTCATGAACAAAACCTCAAAGGTGCACATCAAGGGTAACGGTAGCGACCTGCATTTTTCAATGAAGGGACTCAAGGCAATAGCCTGCGGCGGCACTCATAATATCCCTGATGGCGAATGCTTCAGCGCGCCGGTGAAAAATTCCGTGGAAGGTGTAATCCGCTATAATGCACCAACCATTTATCAGGGAATTGCCTTTGACGACATCGAGTTAACCTTTGAAAAAGGAAAAGTTGTCAAGGCCACAGCTAATAACACAAAAGCACTTAATAAGATACTAAACTCCGACCCTGGGGCTCGTTACATCGGGGAATTTGCTATTGGCTTTAACCCTGAGATCAAGGAACCCATGCGGGATATTCTTTTCGACGAAAAAATTGCCGGAAGTTTTCATTTCACGCCTGGACAAGCTTATGAAGGGGTTGCCGACAACGGCAATCGCAGCCAGGTTCACTGGGACATGGTCTGCATCCAGCGACCGGATTATGGAGGTGGCGAAATCTACTTTGACGGTAAACTCATCCGCAAAAACGGGAAGTTTCTATCCAAGGGGCTCTCTGCATTGAACTACTAACAGCCCCAACAGGTCACCATTCGGGGCAAATTAGATCTGTTCCGAGAGCTGAAAGCTTTTTACATTAATTTTCCTGTTGAATCTTCCCCCCATTATCGCCATTGTTGAAGTGCGGGGTAGAGCAGTCCGGTAGCTCGTCAGGCTCATAACCTGGAGGTCGTAGGTTCAAATCCTACCCCCGCATCC
>CALCSP010000642.1 GCA_937893785.1 uncultured Verrucomicrobiales bacterium | reverse complement strand
CGCGGCAACCGTGGTGGTGGTGGTGGTTATGACCGCGGAGGCGGTGGAAGGGACCGATATTAGTATTTAACCGAACTTTTTGAAATTTGAACGGCATCGGGTGAAAACCTGATGCCGTTTTTATTGGTGATTCTGCAGTGCGGTAATGCCTTCTGAAAAGTTGGTGTCTATCTCGAATCCCAGCATCTTTCGAGCTTTCGAGGGATTTCCCAGTGAATGTTTAATATCACCTCCACGTGCTTCCTTAAAAATGGGAGGAGGCATGTCTGGATGAATTTCCTTCAATATATTGAGTAATTCGAGCAATGTATTTCCCTGACCGGTACAGAGATTATAGCTTCCGCCGGGCAGTGCCGGATTGGTTGCTGAGTTGATGATTGCACGGGTAATGTCTCTGATGGAAATAAAGTCACGAGTCTGTTTGCCATTTCCGTATACGGTAACAGGTCTACCGGTTTTACAGTGGTCGGCAAATATACTGATCACTCCGGAATACGGGGAAGAGGGATCTTGACGCGTGCCGTATACATTAAAGAAACGCAGGCAAGTGGATGTTATTCGGTGCTGATTTTGGAGTGAAAGCAGCATATCTTCAGCTTCGAGTTTGGCCTTGCCGTAGTGATTGATGGGCTCGGTGGGGCTTGCTTCACTTAAAGGAAGTTGATCGGAATTGCCGTACACCGCTGCGGAAGAGGCAAATACGATGCGCTTGGCAGAGGCTTTGATGGAAGCTTGTGCTACCGATTTAGTCCCAAGAACATTAATACGGTAATTTTCTTCTGGATTACTTTCTGCAATCGGCACACTGACCAAGGCAGCCAAGTGAATGACCGCATCAGGTTGAAAGTCGTTCAGGGTTGTTTGCATTACATCCTTATGACAGATATCTGCCTGCCGGAAAGAAAACCGTTTGATTTCAGCTATTCCCTTGAGGTTACTGAGTTTACCAGAGGATAGGTTATCGATACCTATTACTGTCTTGCCAGCTTTAATTAAGCCCTCGCAGGTATGGCTTCCTATGAAGCCGGCAGCACCGGTTACCGCGACACGAGAAATTTCACCTTTTTCTTTTTGGTCTTCCATAAGGCTTTCTAATGGTCAAGGGTAATGGAATCACAGAAGTCCTACAAATAGTTATGATAAAACGAAAACTTGGAAAATCCGGCTATCAAGTCTCCGAGGTGGGATTTGGTGCTTGGCAAATTGGTGCAGACTGGGGGGAAGAAGTTTCCCGTGAATCGGCTCATGAAGCTCTGCATGCTGCAGTAGATGCCGGCGTAAACTTTATTGATACAGCAGATGTCTATGGCGGAGGCAGATCTGAAGAGATTGTAGGTGCCTTCCTTAGAGAGCGGGAAGAAAAATTGTATGTTGCTACCAAGATGGGGCGGGCAACTGAAGAATGGAATGCGGGCTATGACGAGGTTGCGAGGGCGGCAGAAGCTTCTTGTGAGCGCCTTGGTGTTGATGCACTTGATCTGGTGCAACTACACTGCATCCCGGAAGCAACCCTGCGAGCTGGTCAGGTTTTTGAGAGTCTTGAGCGTGTCAAACAAAGAGGATTGATTAGACACTACGGGGTCAGTGTTGAAACTATTGAGGAGGGGCTCTTCTGCATTGGTAACTCAGCGGCTGTTTCGCTTCAGGTTATTTTCAATATTTTTCGCCAGAGAGTCATAAGCGATTTACTTCCTGTTGCCATGAAACAGGAGGTCGGGATTATTGCCCGGGTTCCGTTAGCAAGTGGATTGCTTAGCGGAAGGTTTGCAAAAGGGCATGAGTTCAGTCTTGATGATCACAGGAACTTTAACTGTGATGGGCAACTTTTCAATGTTGGTGAAACTTTTGCCGGCGTTCCTTTTGATCAGGGGGTTGAATTGGCTGGACGGGTGAGTGACCTGTTGGTTGATGAATGTAGTGAGGCACCACTGGCACAGAAATCATTGCGATGGGTGTTGGATCATCAAGCAGTGAGTACGGTGATACCGGGGGCAAAGAATGCACGACAGGCTTCAGAAAATGCTGCTGTTTCCGGGATAATGCCACTTTCAGAGAAGGCACATTCTGATTTACGTAATCTGTATAATTTACAAATTGATTGCTTGGTAAGGGGACGCTACTAGCGCGGGCCAGATACGAGACATGAGATTCTGCATTCTAAGTTTTCTTTGTGTGGGACTTCTTCCTGCACTGGTTGTGGGAGAGGGTGAGATCCCGTTATTCGATGCAAATCAAATAGAAGCTATTAGGACTGCAGAGGGGCAGACAATCAGGGTTCGTGGGTTGATTGAGCGGACGGGAAAATCTAAGGGAACAGGAATGAATTTCCTGAATTTCAAAGGGGGAAAATTAACGGTAGTCGTTTTTGGGCGCAGCTTGAAGAATTTTCCGAAAGGGGAGCCTGCTGACCGTTTCACGGGGAAACGGGTTCAGGTGACGGGTAAGCTCGAATTCTATAAGGAGAAGCCACAGATTGTTCTTGAACGGCCATCCAATGTCATTTTGCTCGACAATCAAACAGGAGAGCCTGTTAAAAGTGCTGAGCGAAAGGGAACTATTGTTCCTGAGAAAACGTCGGCGGCACCTAATTTTGATGCGTCAGAAAAGAAGAAATCGTCAAGGGGTAAGGTAGACCCAAGAATCTATTTTGATGATCCCTGAAGCATTACGGGCTTCATTTGTTTTTCTTCGATCAATTTTTCGGACGCCACGGTGGTCCGCTGTCTCCTTTTGCACTCAAGAATTTTGCGTCTACATCACGGTACCAGGCGTGAAGCTTTGAACGCATTAACTGAACCTGTTCGTGCATGTTTTTGGCTAGGTCAGTCCTTTCGCCGGGATCATCTTTCAGATTATAGAGACTGACCTGTCCGGTTTCGTATCGCTCTACGAGCTTAAAGTTACCACTGCGAATGGCTCCCCCGGGAAATCCTCCTTGGTTTGAGTAGTGTGGGTAATGCCAATAAAGGGAGTCTCGATTGATGGTGCCCTTGTTATTGGTCAATAGGGGTACTAGGCTGATGCCGTCCAAGTGTTGTTTTTTCAGAGGGGGTAGCCCGGCAAGATCAATTAATGTAGGGTAAAAGTCAGTTGAGATTACAGGCTGACTGCAGCTGCCAGGTTTGATCACTGATGGGTAACTGATGATGAAGGGTTCTCTTATTCCTCCTTCATAAAGCCAGCCTTTTCCGCCGCGCAGTGGCAGGTTGGATGTGGGTGAACCCTCTGAAGTGGAGAGTCCACCATTATCCGATGTGAAACAGATCACGGTATTTTTTTCAATGCCGAGTTTCTTGATCTGGTCTACTACCTTGCCGACGGCGTTATCCATAGTTTCAACCATGGCTGCATATGTGGCGTGTTTTTGAAGGATGCGAACCTGACGTTTTTTTCCTCCGGGCCAGACTTGTTCCTCGGGGCCGAATTCATTGCCCTTGATGCCCTGAGCTTTCTTTTGGTATTTTTCGATCAGCTTTTTGGGTGCCTGCAATGGAGTGTGGACATTGTAGAATGAAAGGTAGATCAAAAAGGGCTCACCCTTGGCATGGAACGACTGCATGATATCAGTGGCTTCTCTTGCCAGTCTATCAGTGAGATATTCGCCAGGGTTTTCGTTTTTAAGGCGCGGGTTTTTATAGGGAGAAAAGTATCCTCCTGGAGGGCTTCCTCGGTTATGTCCACCGACATTGACGTCAAAGCCCTGTTTTTCAGGCCAGAACTCCTCGGTAGGTCCAAGATGCCATTTTCCGAGGAAAGCAGTTTGATATCCAGCCTGTTTTAGGGCTTCTGCGAGGGTGACCTCGGCAAGCGGCATGTTGCTGTGTAGTGGAGCGGGGTTAAAGCGACCGGAGCGTTTTCCGGAAAACCAGTTTGTGGCACTGATTCTACTTGGATATTTTCCGGTCATGATACTGTAGCGGGTTGGGCTACAGACAGGATTAGCAGCATAACCGTCAGTGAATCTCATTCCGCTACTTGCGAGACGGTCGACGTTGGGAGTCTCATAGAAGGTCTCCGGATTGTAGGCACCAATGTCCATATAGCCGAGGTCATCAACGAGGAAGAAGACAATGTTCGGCTTGGCTTGGCTTGATGACAGAATCGCAATGAGGGAAAGAATGAAAATAGGGAATCGCATGGTTTTGACCTAGAAGTAAAATTGGAACAGGTGTTCTACAGAATGAAATAAGCCTTGATTGCGTAATTTGTTAAGGGAAGTTAAATGCCGGGACATTCATTCTGAGTTGGTTTATAATAACAACTGCCCGGGATTTGATCATACAATATCATCAAACTTTTGCCACGGGTTGTTTAAACTTCATTAACAGAGAAATTGATTATGATCACCCGAAGAACAAAAAATAACAGCCCGAAACGGGCATTTGCATTCCTTTTTCTGCTTTGTCTTTGTGTATCCCCTTCGGCATTGGTTCATGCTGAGGATAAAAAGCATTCGGGCAGGGAAAAGTCACAGCAAGATCGACCGCATCGTGGCAATGCTGAACAACGTGGAGATGGTGACCGCCGTGGAGGTGAACGTGAACACCATGGGGAACGTGATGGCCGAGGTCATCAACTTGAGCGTCATATGCTTGAATTGCGGAGAGAAATCGGTAAGGCGATGGAATCTGGAGATCGTGAGAGGGCTGAGAAACTGATGCGCCAGATGCGCGAAATTCATCAAGGGGAGCGTGAGCGTCATGAGAGGGAGCATGGGGAGCGAGAGCGTCATGAGAGGGAGCATTATGGGCGTCAAGGGG
>CALCSP010000641.1 GCA_937893785.1 uncultured Verrucomicrobiales bacterium | reverse complement strand
GTATCCATCAGGAAGAAGCTCAATGTGCCAGTTGCCATCGAAAGATCGACCCTATCGGCTTCGGCCTCGAGAATTTTGATGCTGCTGGTAAATGGCGTACTACAGAAGTTCATCGAATAAAAAATAGGAGGAATTGGAAAACGACGAAGACTTGGGAAATCGACTCTTCCGGAACCTTTTACAACGGCCCATCCTTTGCTGATTATTTTGAATTGCGCGACCGAATTGCTGACCGTGAATCGGACTTTGCGCGTGGCTTCACAGAAGCCCTAATCGCCTATTCCCTCGGTCGCCCCTTCGGTTTTACAGACGAAGAACTGGCACAAGAAATTTTGGCAACAGCTAGCAAAGAAAAGAACTCAGTTAGCGAATTTGTGCATGCACTGATACAAAGCAAAACCTTCCGCACCAAATAATTCTTCGCACCTCATTCCATGAGAGCTCTTCATCTATACGTTTCTTTGGTATGGCTGTTTGCATTTGGGTCGGGGTTTACAACTCCCTCGCACGCGCAAACCGAAGAGAAAAGTATTAGGGTAATGTCCTACAATATCCACCGTGGCGGTATAGTATTGCGGAAGCAACCATTGTCCCAAACGGCGAAAGTTATCCAGTTGGCCAAAGCTGACATTGTCGGCATCCAGGAAACCAGATCACCGCGTGGAGACACATTGGTGGAACTTGCGAAGTTGCTTGGTTGGAATCATGACATGGGGAATGGCTCCAACATTTTGACTCGCTATAAAATTGTCAAGTCGCTCAGAAATGGCATACAAGTTGAACTGGACTCGGACAGGAAAGCTTATGTATTTAACCTGCACCTACCTTCTCACCCTTACCAACCGTATCAACTCCTTGGCATCCGTCCGAAATGGCATAAGCACAAATTTGATATTGAATTTATCAAAACCGAGGCCAAGGCGATTGAATGGGCAAAAAAGGCTCGCGGCCGTGAGGTCACTGAACTCCTAAGGCAAATAAAATCCTTATCAGACAAACAGGCTCCCGTTTTTGTAGTGGGTGATTTCAACGAACCCTCCCATCTGGACTGGACGGTCAGAGCGGCCAAGTCTGGTCGCCACCCGATCAAAGTGGAATATCCCCATTCGCTTGCCATAGCAAAGGCTGGCTTTGCAGATGCGTATCGCACGATCCATCCCGATGAGATGGAAAACCCGGGCTACACCTGGTCTTCCTTTTATAAATTCGATGATCCCACAACTCATCACGACCGTATCGACTTCGTATACTTCAAAGGCAAAGGGATAAAACTGAACGCCGTAAATATTTTCGGTGAAAACCGGGAAGATGCAGACATCGTAATTTCACCTTATCCTTCCGACCATCGTGCGGTTGTTGCTGATTTTAAGCTAACCCAGCAGACAAAATGAAGATTGGAAGTGTGTTAACCATGATTACGCCCTCTTTATAGTGCATGGTT
>CALCSP010000640.1 GCA_937893785.1 uncultured Verrucomicrobiales bacterium | reverse complement strand
TTTAATTTTTTTAAAAAAATCACCATGCCGGCATGATCTCAAAGACAAACCCATGAAGATACTCGGTTTCAGGAATAGAAGGGTTGATAGGATGGTCAGCGCGCTGCGCGAATGTCTGCTTCTGACGAAGTGTGCGTTTTGAATCCACGGCGGCATCCCTAACCATTTCAATAAACACTTTTCTGCTTACATGATGTGAGCAGGTGAAGGTCATAAGGAGTCCACCGGGATTGAGCATCTTGAGTGCCCTAAGATGAATTTCCTTGTAACCTCTCAGCGCGTCTTTTAGTGATCGCTTGTTTCGAGTAAAGGATGGCGGATCAAGTATGATGATGTCGAATTGTTCATTATTTGCTTCCCTTGTTTTTAAGTCATCAAAAACATTCGCTTCAACCCACTGAACGGAGTTTAGTCCAGACTTCTCGGCGTTGAGTTTTGCGCTTTCTATCGCGGGACTGCTACTGTCAACGCCGATGACAGTAGAGGCTCCCGCTGCGGCGCAGTGTAGCGCAAATCCTCCTTGGTTGGTAAAGCAGTCAAGCACCCTTCGTTCACGGGCATACTCGGCAACCCTCCTGTAGTTGCTTAACTGGTCAAGATATAGTCCAGTTTTCTGCCCTCCCATGAGATCTATCGTGAAGGAAATGCCATTAACATCGAGGATTTTTTTAGAAGGGAGCTCTCCGCAAATAAGTCTTGTTTCAGGGCCGAGTCCTTCAGCCGCTCGCATTGGGCTATCATTACGGAGAATGATTCCTTTCGGCGAGAAGAGTTCAGACATGGCGGCGCTAATCATATCTACTCGTTGATTCATGCCGAGTGTGAGGGTCTGCAAAACAAGATATTCCCCGTATCTATCAATGACTACACCAGGGAGCCCGTCACTTTCGCTCCAGACAATTCTGCATAGCTCTGGGTTGATTTGACTTAAACCCTGACGATGTATCAGTGCCCGTTCAATCCGTCTTGTGAAAAAAGCTTTGTCGAGTGGCTGCTTTCGGCGAGAAAACCTGCGAGCAACAATCTGAGAGGCGGGATTGTATATAGCGCTTCCAAGAGGTCTGTCCTTGAAATCCTTAAGAGAGATAACGTCCCCGGGTGCAGGGTTGCCAAAGCTTTTTTTAATCTCGCTAGCATAAACCCACTCGTGCCCATGAAAAATTCTGGCACGGGGTTTAACGACAATTCCCGCCATGATAAACTTTATTATTCGGTGATTAGTTGAGCAGGATCAAAAGTGCTACTCGGGTCAGGATAGGCAAAAGTTTTGCCCTCATAATTTCTGATCACAACTTGTTGGTCTCCCTTCTTCACGATGTATTCGGGGTTGATTGGCACTTTGCCGCCGCCCCCAGGAGCATCTATTACCAGTTGAGGGATCGCGTAGCCTGTAGTGTGACCTCTAAGGTTTTCAATAATATCAAGGCCTTTAGAGAGTGATGTGCGCAGATGTGAGGACCCCTTTATGAGGTCGCACATGTAAAGGTAATAGGGGCGAACTCGACAAATCAGCAGTTTGTGGACAAGGGCACGCATGGTCTCAGCGTCATCATTGACCCCTTTTAATAAAACGCTCTGATTGCCAAGGGGAATTCCGCTGTTGGCAAGTCGCTCTAGGGCCTGACGGCATTCTATGGTGAGCTCACGGGGGTGGTTGGCATGCACACTCATCCACAATGGGTGATATTTGCTCAGCATGGAGCACAATTCAGGGGTTATGCGTTGGGGAAGAAATATGGGAATGCGGCTACCAATACGAATAAACTCAATATGTGGGATATTTCGTAAACGAGATAAAATCTTTTCGAGTCTGTTGTCAGATAGCAGGAGAGGGTCACCTCCGGAAAGCAGAACATCACGAATTGTTTTCGTTTGTTCTATGTATGAAAACGCGGCTTCAAAATCAATGTCCAGTTCTTGTTCTCCTGCTCCGCTCACGACCCTGCTGCGAGTACAATATCTGCAATATGCAGCACACCTGTCTGTAACAAGAAATAACACTCGGTCTGGGTATCGATGAACAAGTCCAGGTACTGGCATGTGACTGTCTTCGCCGCAGGGATCTGCGAGCTCTTCATGAGAGCTAATGGTCTCCTCCACACGGGGGATGACTTGCCTTCTGATCGGGCAGTCCGGATCGGTGGGGCTTATCAAGTTGAAGTAATGAGGAGTTATTGACATGTCGAGCTTGCTTCCTGAAAGCAGCACTCCGCTACGCTCCTCCTGATTGAGCTTGAGATGCTGCTCAAGTTCAGCAAGAGTGTTGACCCTATTCTTTAATTGCCATAAATGACTGTCCCAATCGGTGGGGGCATCAGCCTTCCAAAAACCCGGAGCGTGGGAAAAAAATCCGGTGTCTGTTTTTTGATTGGAAAGTCCCATAAAATCAATCTTGCGTGCTCCAAACTAGAAGCCGTTTATATCATGTCAAATGCCGTAAATTGAGAAATTTAAGAAATAAAAAACATTGAGTCAGGTTGACAAAACTCCTCCGCTTGCCTAGTTGAATCAGATATTTGTAAGCCCCATGTATTCAGTGACCTAAGTGATGTTTTTGAAAATCCTGCGTGACATCGCCAAGCCTCAGTGGTTTGAGATTATTGTACACCTGAAACAATCCACTGGAATGTCGGTAGCCGAACTGTCTAAAGTGTTGGGCATGAGTTACATGGGAATCAAGCAGCATTGTGTGGAGTTGGAAAAACGTGGTTATTTGGATACTTGGCGGCGCCCTAAAAAGGTTGGAAGACCCGAAAAAGCTTACCGCTTAACCCACAAAGCGGATTTGTTCTTTCCCCAGTTGGGAAATGATTTTGCCCTAGGAATGCTGGATTCCCTGAGCAATATGCAGGGTGAAGCGGCAGCGGAGAAGATTCTATTCGGTTACTTTATGACCAGGACGGATTATTACAAAAAGAAGACCAAGGGGGAAAGTGTTCATGAATTGGCTTCCTCTTTGGCAAAAATTCGTCATTCGGAAGGTTATCTTTCTGAATACAGTCAGCTAGATAATGAACGGAGCGCAAGTTGCCGTATTGTAGAATACCACACACCCTTTGGTGATCTTGCCGGTAAATATCCGATTCTTTTGAGAATGGAAGAACAGATGTTTGAAAGAATTCTTGGTGCTCCTGTAAAGAGGACGGAAGAGAGAGCCTCCGCGCTAGTTCAGTTTGTCTTTACTGTGGGCTGATGAAATTGAATTCCTGTTTGCGCTTCAGGTGCAAAACTTTGAACGAGATTTTTCCTATTGGATCGAGGAGCTGAGATTATCTATGCAAATTTGCGACCAACTCTCAAGCATATCCCTTTCAAGTTTGAGTTCATCCATGGTGAGAAAGCGCAGATCCTCAATATTTGCTTCACCTGGCGTGACTTGATCTGAATCAAGCTCAAACAGGTGAACGACACCGAGGTGAACCTGCCCAACTTCATTGGAGTCGTCATTTATTAAGGCGATTACCCGTTGTGTGTAATTGCCAGCTATCACTAACTCTTCGTTGATCTCCCGTTCAACGCCCGTCATGTAAGTGTCACGCTGAAGGGAAGCTAGAGCGGCATCATCCTGATTAATGTGTCCACCAATTCCTATTGATGCCTTGCTGGCAAGGCGCTGTTCACCGGATTTCTTTCCCCGAACATATCTTAGAAACCGATTTTCGTGTCGGAAGATGGCGTATGGAATAATTTGCTTATACGAAGGGTCCTCTTCTGCTTGTTCGCGTGGAAGAAAGAAATTATTTTCTGACGCAAGAAACTGCGGGAGATAGTGATCACAGTTGATAGCTAGCCCCTGGAATGAGCCAAGTTCATCAAAGAGGCTGCGTGGCACAACCAATACATTTTCATCTTCATATGCCGCCATTTGTTAATCTCTAGAGCCCTCTGGTCTCATTGGCAAGTGGCCCTTTTGTGGTTATGGCGTCCGTTGCGCTTAATTCTGATTCTCTTCATGGTCCTTGATGCCAAGTAAAACGGGGTCTTTGCTGGACTCGTTGCCGGTAATTTCAGGAATCAGGTTCGGGCTGAGCCATTCTGATTCTGGGATTTCCCATATCCGCAGTGATCGCTTC
>CALCSP010000639.1 GCA_937893785.1 uncultured Verrucomicrobiales bacterium | reverse complement strand
TTCCAGAAACCGGATTTTCTTCTTAAGGAAGCCAAGCGGCTCCTGGAAATGTAAATGCCCGGATGGTTTCTCCTGATCACGTGACCATTATTGCCACCGGAAATCCGCCGCTTCTTTCACATTTCGGTAGCGCGCACCTTGCCGCGCTCGGGGTGACGCTCGTGCTCACGGTATTGATGATCCTGACCGCCCGCCTTTATCCCAAGGCTCGTTTTGCAGGGTGGGCGCAAGCCGTTCTGGCTATACTCTTGATTACTGCTTACCCGGCCAATATCCTGGCCCGCATCTGGGGAGATATTGCGCTTACCCGTGACATGATCCTGCCCCTCCACCTTTGCGACGTTGCCGCGCTCACGGGATTCTTTGCCCTAGTTTTTGCCAACCGCCTTGCCGCTGAGCTCACCTATTTCTGGGGGCTGGCCGGAACCTTCCAGGCGCTGCTGACACCGACCACCTGCTTTGCCTTCCCCAGCCTAGCTTTCTTTACCTTTTTCCAGCTGCATTCCGCCGTGGTGATTGCCGCCCTCTACCTGCCCATTGGCCTTGGCTGGCGACCTGCCAGGGGGGCGGTGCTCCGCGCCTGGCGCTGGGGACTGGGCTACATGGTCGTGGCGGGACTGGTCAACCTGCTCATCGGTTCAAACTACGGATTCTTGCGCGAGAAGGCGGAGGGTTCCCTGATGGATTTTCTTGGTCCGTGGCCTGCCTATATCGGCGTGATGGCTATACTGGGACTGGCCTTCTTCGCCGTCCTGGCTCTGCCGTTTCGCCTGTGTGGTGGTGGGGAGGATTCCCGGATGTAACTGATTCCTCTTCGCTGATCAAGACTAAGCCAAGGGTGCCAAGAAGATAAGGAAATTTCATTTCTTTGCGGTCAGAATTTTTTTATGAGGCGTTCATCTCCAAGGATCAATTAATTCCCAGATAATCCCGGCTGAATGTGAATACTTCCCTAGGAACCCCGAGGGCAGCCTTGAGCTTTACATCGCGATCCCATGAGTTTTTGGTCCCTGCCAGTTGTCGGAGCTGTCGCCATTTCAGGTTCATGAAATACTGCCAGGGAGTGACCATGGGGGTATTGGTCAGTGGGTAATCCGTGCCATACATGAGTCGCCCATCGAGTCGCTCGTCATTGAGAACCTTGCGCAAGTACTTGCGGCGATTGAACTGCGTGAGGGTAGAAAGGTCGGCTACAAGGTTTGGATATTTGGGCATCATTTTAAGCAACCTCTCGACGTTGTCTTCTCCCTGTGACTTTCCGGAACTGGCCACGTGTGCGGCAATCACCCGGACGCCAAGCTTGAGCGGGAGCTGCAACAGCTGCGGGTCACCGAGGGCGTCATTGGCCGTTGAGAACGATTCCTCGTCCCCCACGTGGCTAAGCAGTGGCAGATCCAGCTCGACGAGTTTCCTGTAGTAGGGAATATGGCGCTCATCGGAAGGGTCGATTTGCTGGATATTGGGCAACCACTTGACCAATACCGCGCCGTTGTCCCGTGACCATTCCAGCTCTTCGATGGCATCCGGGCGGCAGGGGTGGACACTGGCGCCGAAATAAAGCTCGGGGAAGGACTTGATACTTTCCCCGACGAAGCGGTTCGGCACATACATCTCGCCGGCGTCCTGCTCCATTTCCCCTGCGGGGGAATAGGGCGCGTCCAAGGCCAGGATCACGGCACCCTCGATATGGACCGACTCACGAATGGAGCGTGCAATGATGTCGATAATGACCTGATCCCCCTCGGTGGCTACTTCCTTTTCACTGGAGTTAAAAAAACGCATGTAGAGCTTAAACTTCCAGCTGCGCTTCATGGCATCGGAAACCCAGGCGCCACTCTCACCGGCACCGATCCCTGCCGTGTGGCAGTGCATGTCAATAATGCCGGTCGGTGGAGGAGTGACCGGAGTGCGCAGTGGTCCTCTAAAGAAAATGGTACGCAGCAGCAGCAAGGTGGCAATTACCCCTAGGGTGACACATGCAAGTGTAAGCACGATAAGCATCACCGCATGGACCTCAGAGGCATGGGTGGCTATGCCTGCTAAATCCCCAATTTGATCCCCCATGGTGATCGCTTTATGAGGGCCTTCCCAGTCAGGTTTCATGACTGCCATGATGCCATCGGGGCAGGCAAACTACAATGCCTTTGCTGTTACGGCCTGCAGTTTGCTAGAAAGAGATCACGGATCGGAGCATTGCCGAGGCGTTTTCCATCAGCGAGTGGCAGAACCCGTAAAGGCTAACCTCGTTAGCGACCACGACCAAGAATCCACTGAGCACAAAGAGGTTTACCAAATAGATAAAGACCAGTGAAAAGAAGGTGCCGTTCTGGCGCAGGTCCGGCTGGTTTTTGAGGATCATCCAGCCGGTAAAGGTCAGGTGGAAACACCATGTGGCTCCCACTACCATGTAGAAAACCCATGACCAGCTAAAGCCCACATGTCCCCAGAACAGGCTTTCCGGGTAATACTTTGAAAGGTCGGTTGCCAAGCCGATGAGGCCGAAGGCGGCTACCGCGAGCACCGAGTAAAAGGGCACGAAGTAGGGAGAGAGCGAGATCAGGATATTGTTCTTATTGGTGACGATGTGTCCACCCTCAGTGCGCACACGAAACTCGGTGATTTTCCCGCCACAGAGCAGCACAAAGATGGCATGGGTCAGCTCATGGCCAAGGACGTAGAGGTAGAGAGGTCTTGGTAGGCCGAAGAAAGAGATCAGCCAGAGGAGCACGCCGATGAAAAAGAACCACAGGGGAGCGGATCCGATG
>CALCSP010000638.1 GCA_937893785.1 uncultured Verrucomicrobiales bacterium | reverse complement strand
GTAGGCATTATGCCTATTTTGACGCAGTCTTATACTGCGAGAGAAGAGTAACTAATCAGAATGGACAGAGTTCAACAGCAGGGCACGGGCGCTGTCGATCTCCTCCCGACGCGTTTCATATGCCTGAGGACCCCAGAACCTGTGAGCTGACCTTATGTCACTCATTCGCTTTTGGTAGGATTCCGCACTCTTCAACTGCCGGGCTGAGCGGGTTCCCTCTAACTGGGCCACGGATAAACTGGATGTTGGAGAGGCGCAGGACGACAAAAAGGCAACTAGTGCGACAGCCATAAACGGCGAAATTTTCATGTTTTCACTGGTATCACCTTCCGGGCGCTGGACGAAAGCCTCCTCCGATTCCCAGCACGTCTGAAAGAAGATATTTTGAGACTCTGACATCGGCAACATCAACGATTCCCTCCTCGCCTTGCCTTTAAGCCACCAGCGATCTACCTCCTCAGGCTCAGGGAACAGGCTTGAAAGAGAATAGTGATAAATTCACTATATGCCTGAAGCACCAATCAATTATTGTCCATGTTCCTTGTTTTTTTCCGAAGCCTTCCCTGCTTGGCTCGTCCCGCTAAGCTTGGGGTTCTCATCGTTTTGGTTTTGAGTTCAGTTCAGGCCCTTTCTCAAGCCCCTCCTGTAAATCCGAGAGACCTCGGGTCACTTGGTCAGGTAAACTGGGGCTACGTGCGGTTTGAGACAAGTGGTCTGGGAGGAGGGATCAATTTTTTTCCGCCGGATACAGAGATTGCACTCTACGATTCAAGGGGCAACGTCCTCGAACAAAATGACGACATTTTCTGGCCGGTCAATAGGGACAGTCGGATCACTTGGAATTCGCCAGTCGAAGGGCGTTATTATCTTGCCGTCGGCTTGGTTGATACTGTCTTTGGCTCAAGGTTTGAGGTCACTACTACCTCAACCGGATCCGGCAGCTACTTGTTGACCCCAAGCCGCGAAAACACTCCGGGCGGTGGTGGCGCTCCACCATTTGATCCGATCGTGTCTGGTAGTGTTAGTCCCGGTTCAATCACTTGGTATACTTTTACGATAGGCACGGTAGCCACGGGCCCTCCCATAAATGCGGTGGCCCTTGGCGTGGTTGGCAACAGCAATAGTCCCCTGCAGTTGAGCACTGCCGGGTCATCTATTGATACCGAAATTGCCCTCTACAGTTCTGAAGGCAACCTGATACTGGAAAACGATGATCTGCCCGATGGCACTCGCCAAGGTGCAATCACCGCACCCAATCTAACGCCCGGCACTTACTTCGTCGCGGTCGGCCAGTATAACACGGTGTTCGGAGATGATTTTGCTGCTCAAAGCAACTCCACGACTCCGGGCAACTTCATTCTGACTGCTGGTTCGGAGCAACCCATCAGCGGACAGGCTCCACCTAATGGCGTCCAATGGTTTACTTTCTCGATAGAATCAGATCCCATAGATCCCATAGATCCTGCGGGTCCTCCTACAAATGCAGTGGCTCTTGGCATTATCGGTGACAGCACCACTCGCCTCCAGCTGACTACTGCCGGATCCTCAATTGATACCGAAATTGCGCTGTATGGCTCCGAAGGCAACCTGATTCAGGAAAACGACGATTTGCCGTGCGGCAATCGCCAAGCTGCAATCACTATGGCAAACTTAACGCCTGGGACATACTACGTTGCGGTCGGCCAATACGACACGGTTTTCGCAGATGGTTTTGGGGTTCAAAGCACCTCCGGTAACGCGGGCGACTTCTTTCTGACTGCCGGTTTGGGGCAAACCTTCAGCGGACAAACTCCACCGAATGGAGTCCAATGGTTTACTTTTTTGATCTCATCATCACCTCGTGACCTTGATGGAGACGGTATTCCGGAAGTGAAGCTTGTTGAGGTCATCCACGATCCGAGAGGAGATACCACTCAGCTGACTTGGGAATCTGCTCCAGGTCAGTTTTTTGAGGTCGCCAAAAGTACGGACCTCAGCGCAGACCCGGCGACATGGACCCGTATCCTCACGGAGATCGAGGCAGCTCCAGGCGCAGAAACTTCCCTCATTGTAGATGAGGCGGCTGTCGAAGCCCAAGCCTTCTATAAGGTGTTTGAGACTCGTTCTCCTGCTCTTCCTTCTGGTGACGGAAGTAGTCGAGAGCAAGCGATTGGGCTCGGAAGAATTCCAACTGGAGAACTGGTCCTTGACACCACGGGTTCTGTTGTTGGGGACACCGAGATTGGTCTCTACGGCGCCGGCGGAGACCTGCTTGCTTCTAACGATGATGATCCCGACCTTGGACTTCTCAGCAGGAT
>CALCSP010000637.1 GCA_937893785.1 uncultured Verrucomicrobiales bacterium | reverse complement strand
TCTCCAGCCACCTAAGGCATAGTAGTATTCTGTCCGAAACCAGTCAGTTACAGACCAGTGCACCCGCCGCACCTTTCCGGTTTCGCCTGAATCAATTTTCTCTTTGAGGGTTCTATAATGCGGGTCGGTTCTCTGGTTAAACATTGCCGCAAAGACCTTGTCACGGCCTGTTGCATCATAAGCTTCAATGAGAGCCTGGCAATCAGCCTTGTGAACGGCGAGTGGTTTTTCCATTAGTACATGCAGCCCTGCCTCCAAGGCTTGGATACCGATTTCCCTGTGTGATGGGTGGGGGGTGCAAATGTGGATGGCATCAATCTCACCGGAGGCAATCATTTTACCGACATCATTAAACTGGCTTTCCCCATCCCTCTTTTCAGGCAGGCCCTCCGGGATATCACAAACGGCTTTCAGGTCAATGCCGCTGACCTTTCCATCAAGGATGTTCTGCCGATGTGCCCGGCCCATGTTGCCGAGTCCGACAATGCCTAGTTGAATGTTTTCTTTCATGAGATTTCGGAGCTTTCTTCCAATGTGTTTTTGCTCCCTCCTGTGGCTTTCTTCTTAGCCGTTTTCTTCTTGGCTGTTTTCTTCTTGGCTCGGGGTGGGAACTCCCAGCCCAGTTTTCCGGTTGATTTGTCAAGTAGCAGGTGAGCCTTAAAAGGCCTGCCTTTTTTGGATATAAATCCATCTATCACCTCGGTCTTGCCTTCCGCAAAAAGTTTGGCGGCCTGATCCTCTGGGATTTCTTTCTTTAGGATAGTTTTTGCAATCCGGGTGCCCCCCTTGTGTTTGTCTGGGGCCATGTCCGGACAAATGTAGGCGCTTTCAGTCTGATAAACATTGGCCGATTTGTTGTCTGGGAGTGTGATTTCGATGAGGAGCTGATCATCGCTAAGGTTTTTGCTTTCTTCCTCACGCTCTTCATCACCTTCAAAGATAAAGCCGGGTTTCCATCCGCCTCGCTTGCCTTGCTCAAGGATGATTTCCGCATTGAAGGGCTGGCCAAAACGGTTTTTGAAGTCTTCAAAGGGACCTATTCGTCCTTTCTCAAGAAGTTCAATAGCCTGCGCCACGTCCAGTTCATGGCTGGCAATATATTTATTCAGCTTGAATTTACACTCACTCTTCGCGCAGTAATAATTCCCGTCTGTTTGCTTTAACCCCTTTTCCTGACAATCGGGACAAGTGGCTTCAATGTCAGGAAATACTCGGTTTTCAAGTTCACTAATCCTGTCACTCGTCAAACTTACGATCTTTTCAGTAAGTTGCTTAATTTCCTGCATGAATGAGGCTCGATCGAGGCGTCCCTGCTCCATCTCCTTCAGCTTGAATTCCCATTCACCAGTCATTTCCGGAGAGCTTAATGATTCAATCCCGATCTCATCCAGCAGTTCAATCAATGCCAGTCCTTTGTTGGAGACAACCAGGTCGCGTTTCTGCTGCTCGTGCCTGAATAAATATTTGTGGGAAATGAGTCCCTCGATGATAGCAGCCCGAGTAGCTGGAGTGCCGAGTCCTCTTTCGCTCATTGCCTCACGAAGTGCTTCATCATCGACACGCTTACCCGCCGTTTCCATCGCGGAAAGGAGGGTTGCCTCCGTGTATCGAGCGGGCGGCTTCGTTTCTTCTTCTATGACTTCAAGTGACAAGACACTGGCGGTTTCGCCAGTTTCAGTGGCTACAAGTTCATCTTTGCCGGATGCAATACCAGGTTTGTGGCCGTAAACTTCCTTCCATCCTGGTCTTACCAGTATTTTTCCAGTTGTTAGAAAAGTATCATTATCCACGCGGGTGATCCTCCTGGTATCCTCAAATTCCGCGGAGGGATAAAATATAGCAACCAAACGGCGCGTAACCATGTCGAAGACGCGGCGTTCATCGTCTCTTAGTGCTGCTGTCGGAAGCTTGCCAGTGGGCACGATCGCAAAGTGGTCACTGATCTTGGCATTATTAAAGATACGCTTACTAGGCTTTACCCAGTCATTTGCCAATACTTTGCCTGCACCATCTACAATTTCCCGAGCCAGCACGGAATTACTGCCTGCTTTTTTGAATGTTTCAAGATGCTCCTTAACAGTAGAAATATAGTCTTCGGGAAGACAACGTGAGTCAGTTCGGGGGTAGGTAAGTAACTTGTGACGCTCGTAAAGGGCTTGAGCAATTTGCAGTGTTCGTCTTGCCGAATAACCTGTTTCACGCTGTAGTGTCGTCAGGTCATAAAGTTGAGGCGCAGCCTGTTTTCTGGGTTTTTTGGTTTCCTCAACAATACCCGTCTTACCATCACATCTTCCCACGATCTCGTCAGCCTCAGCACGGTTCCAGATACGTTCGGATTTTGCCTGCTCATTGTCAGGATCTTTTTTAAAGTCCTCCCTGAACCAGCGGCCAACATATTCACCTGCTTTCACTTTGAATGTGGCATGCACTTCAAAGTATGGAGCTTTTTGAAATTCCCGTATTTTCCTTTCTCTCTCGGCCAGTATCACAAGGGTGGGGGTTTGCACCCGTCCGGCGGTTGTTACATTGAATCCCCCATGACGGGAATTGAATGCAGTCAGTGCGCGTGTGCCGTTCAGTCCGATTAACCAGTCGCTTTCCGAACGACACAGAGCAGCATCCGCGAGGGGGATCATTTGGGCGTCATCGCGTAATTTGCCGAAGGCTTCAATGATGGAACTGTTGGTCATTGATTGCATCCACATGCGTTTTGTAGGCTTATCGGATTTTGCAATGAGCATCAGGTAGCGGAAGATCAGCTCTCCTTCACGGCCGGCATCACAGGCATTGATGACGGTTGTGATGTCCTTACGCCTGATCAACTTCTGCAGTAGTTTGAGTCTGCTCTCACTCCTTTCGATAGGTTGGAGTTGAAACTCCTCTGGAATGACGGGCAGGTGTTTAATGCCCCAGGGAAGTTTTTTCCCGTTAGGACCGGAGGGCATTTGTAATTCGACGAGGTGTCCGACTGCTGATGCTACGACAGCAGATTCACTTTCGAAGTAAGTGTTGCGGTCACGGCCCTTTTTCTCAAAAGTGCCTAGCTCAGAGCGTAGGACCCGGGCAAGGTCAGTGGCGACACTGGGTTTTTCGGCAATGATTAGTTGTTTTGACATCCTGCGGCGCCGAATCTAGGACGGATTTCATATGTTTTTCAAACGAGTTTCACGAAGTAGTTGCCAGGAAGCTGCTTTACTAGCTGCTTTATCTCCAGTTTCAGCAGGGTGGCTGAGACCTCTGGAACCCTCATATTTACTTGGTTTGCGAGCTCATCGATATGGGCCTGATGATTGCCAAGGGACTGGTAAATTATTTTTTCAGGATTTGATAAGTTTGAGCCGCTTGAACGGGTAATTGGAGGAATTTCGGTTAAATTTTGCAATTCAAGCGGCATTTCCTCAATCACATCTTTGGCGCTCATCACCAGCTTGGCTCCCTGCTGGATTAGGCGATTGGTTCCCGCCGATGCCGAGCGGTCAATTTGGCCGGGTACAGCGAAAACTTCCCTATTGCTATCAGATGCCTGTGCCGCTGTAATTAACGCCCCGCTTCTGGCTCCAGCCTCGATTACGAGTGTTCCCCGTGCCCAGCCGGCTACAATTCTGTTGCGTTGTGGAAATGATCTTTTTTTTGGAGGATAGTCGATAGGAAATTCAGAAATCACAGCACCGTTGGCTGAGATCTTTTCGGCAAGATTTTGATTCTCCGGGGGATATATTTTACCAAGCCCGCTGCCGATAACAGCAATCGTTCTGCCTCCAGCCGCAAGGGCGCCTTCATGCGCGGCTGAGTCAATTCCTCTGGCCATGCCGCTGACAACGCAAAGCCCGGCATTAGCCAACTGGAACCCTAATTTTCTCGCTGTTTCTTTACCATAGTAAGTTGCCTGACGTGATCCGACAATACTAATGGCTTCTGAGTCTGATTTCTTCAGTCTACCCCATGCGTAAAGTACAACAGGAGGATCATATGTTTCCCTTAGTAGCGAGGGATATTCCTGATCTTCGGGAGTGATGATTCGGATGTTTCGGGTCTGAATTTTTTTCAGTTCCGCTTTTAAGTCGATTTGCTTTTGCCAGTTTGCTATGGTTTGAGAGGCCTCTTTGCCAATACCCCGGACTTGCACAAGATCTTTGGGATTTGCTTCGAGGATGGATTTTGCAGTGCCAAAATTCTCCAGTAGCCTACGAATCCTTATAGGGCCGATATTAGGAAGCAGGTTTAGCGCGATATAAGCCTGCTTTGTATTCATGGTCAGGGGTCGTGTAAACTTTGAATTGCGCTGATAATATCGGACTCGGTGATGTCATCGCGAAGTTCTGCGCGACCCAGTTCCGGAACTACGACGAACCGGATACTGCCATTATTAAATTTTTT
>CALCSP010000636.1 GCA_937893785.1 uncultured Verrucomicrobiales bacterium | reverse complement strand
TCTTTACTAATTGTTCCGTCCTTGTTTGAATCTAAATCCATTAAGGATTCAAGGGCATTTGATAGTTCTTGGGCATTAATCGTTCCATCACGGTTCGCATCTATAATACGGAAGGTTCTGGAGTTGCCACTTCCCCTCCCTTCTGGCTGCTCTCGTTGAAGTTGGCCTCTGTCATTAGGCCGTTCCGGACGTTGCCTCTCCTGAAGGTTGTTCGATTGTTGATTTCGCCGGCCTCTTTCACGAGGCGAGTATGTCTCTTTGGTTAATTCCCCTTGGGGATCAACAAACTCGAAATCCACCTTACTATCATCTTTCACAAGGTACCGTATGACATGATCAACTCCATTATGGTTGTATTTGAGACTATATCCCTTGTCCAACGATCCTTCAAAACCAGTTATTTTTGCACCTCTTAAAGGACGCGTGTAAGGGCGAACTCCTCTTGTTTTAGGTTGAACAGCAACTTGCCCACCAGCGAGGTTGACTTGCCCGCGAAATCCACCGTTAAGATATGGATAATTAGAAGTTGCATGGTAGTGGTAATTCCCGTTTTTGTCGGTATGACCATTCAACCAATCCAAATCCTTAACAGGTGATCCGTACGGTTCCTTGTATCCATAAATAGGATATCCATCTAGTGCGAAAGCTATAGGTTTTCCTTCCCCGATTATTTTTTGCAAGTGAACCGGCGCAATATGATAATGGTAGTCATCAGCTCTACCTGCATGCCCACCGTATTCGTCTAATTCGCCAGCCAGATAGGTATCAGTGCGACCGTCTTGCTTTATCGGGTTGAAAATTGGGATCCCATTTGCTGCAACCGCAATTGCCCCTTTAAAGAGATTTTCCCTGCCGGAGACCGGGTTTGCTGAAAACTTAGGGAAAAGTGGCAATCGAAAAGCATTGTCTCCAGTGAAAGGATGAGGCAGCGGCACTTGCTGGTTCCATGCCGTTATACCGACCATCATTCTATGCTGCGGCAAACCGTTTGATTCAATGAAGAAATAATCACCTTTCCCGTATGAATTTACTAATGGTTTAAATGGAGCAAAAACACTTTCCATAAGAGATAAAGAGAGTCCAGTGCCTGTCTCTTTATTATTGGTATTTGATTTTTGAAAAGCATAAACACTTGAAAACGAGTTAATCCTATCCACTGCAGATTTACTTTTTGTCACATAATTTAAACTATCCTGATCAAGTGTTTGTATTTGAAGCTGCACCAATCGACCATCTTGTCGTTCGATTGTAGCCAACAGATCATTGGAAATCAGTAGGGAACCTTTCTCAATCAACTTACCTTCTAAATCACGCCATGTAGTTTCATTAACCGTGGTATTTGGTTCCTCATCATGATGCCCCGGATGAGAATGGGCTAGAGGCAAACCTGTGCTACATAAGGCAACACAAATGGACGACAAATAAAAATATTTGATAATCATTGCAGTTCCGGACGGTTGTTGTTTCTGCCCCGGGGCGCATTGGCCAATTCCTGCTCTGAGAGCGAGCCATTCATATCTGAGTCTACGCGTGAAAACTTACCTCTGGCACGTTCAGTATCTACTTCCCCCTTCTTTGTCTTTTCGCGCTGCAGAAACTCCGTGAAAGTAACCTTGCCGTCCTTATCTAAATCGAATTCCGAGAAACGATTCCCCCTGCTATTCTCCTTTGTAGTCAGTGCGCCTTGCTGCCCCTGTCGTTTTTTGCTCTGGTCTCTTCCTAGTTCAGGGCGTTGATTAGAATTACGAGCAGCTCGACCTGATGTTTCATAAGTGTACGCCAAAGTGTCCTCTGCAAGTGTGATACCTTTTATGGATTTAAGGAGCTCGGCCCGATCGACCTTGACGTCATCAAATTTAAGTTCCTCAGATAGTGCATAAACGGTGATATTATATTCCTTGATCCCACCACCCTGCGAATGCATGGGTTGGTACCCCGTTCTCTTCCAATCGTTGTAGCCGCTTTGTCCTAATCCTTTGACATCCACCGGCAGGCTATGAGTATCAGCTGGTATGTTATAAAGAACCCAATATGATTTCTCGCCATCACGGGCCAAATGCCACAGGCTTAAAGCGTATGATTTGGTTCCCTTCGGCGCTTTTT
>CALCSP010000635.1 GCA_937893785.1 uncultured Verrucomicrobiales bacterium | reverse complement strand
AGTTTGCATCTGGGCCCATGCTAAAGCCGCATCCCGATCCTGTTCAGCCCAGATATGGGCTGTCTCATGAACCCAGTCGAGACTACGCTGCGACTTGGGCATTTGTGCCACATGGTTTGCGGCACCACTAGGATCAGACCTTGCCCATGCATGGATGACTGGCCCTGTAACCGACATTTTTTCAGAGGGCTGAAGCGTATCAGCCCAAGCGAGAGCTACTTTCGGGTTTTTCCGCCCCCAGTGCCATGCAATACGACCAATCAATTCTCGTCGTTTGGGCCCATGAGGCAAACGGTCAAGAACGGAAGACACCCGACTAGCATCAATTCCCACCTCGTCATCAATGTCCCTAATAAGCTGTTCAATCGGGTCTTGATTTTCTTGATCATGATGTGCCGCTCCTTGCCCTATGGAATGACTTTCCTGTTCATTGCCGACCTCATAACTTCTCGTTTGCACAGTTTCTTCCTTATTAACCATTGATGCGTTAACCGGTGCAAAGCGTTTCTGAATGACCTCTTGCGAGGGCTCTCCCGAATGGAACAGAAAACGGTCGGCAATAACACCAAGCCCAAAGGATACCAAGGCAAGAATGATCAGGGTAGACTTGTTAGTCATTATAATATCCTAGCAACTTCATATCAGCAGGCAAGAGGCATCCACAAATAACGCCTTATCATGTATTGGGCAGGAAGACATTCAAAGATTATCATTTAATCATTGAAACCCGGAAGCACACAGCTACTAGCCACCAACGATCAAAGTGTTCCCATCAACTGTCTGGAAGTGCATCTTCCTATGAATCAAACCCGAATAACATACGCGTGGCTTAAGATTAGAGAAGAATAATAAAAGGAAAAAGGAAGACCTCTTCTCTCCAAGCATTGCCCGGATCAAAACCTCGATCTAGTGCTAGGAATCATACCACTGATTAAAAATCACTACCCAAACAGTTCCATTACCGGTTCAGCAGTGCCATCGGGAGTCACGTAAAACGGCCGCTGCTCAACATTGTAATGATGATCATGAGGAATGCCCATGGCCCGGTAAATACTGGCATGCAACTGCTCGGTAGTCACAGGATCCTTCACTGTCGTACAAGGCCTTTCATCGGCCGTCTCACCGTAAACAAAGCCCTTCTTCATGCCGCCACCAAAAAGCAGAACACTACCTGCCCCTGTAAAGTGGCGGTGCATACCATAATGCTTCAACTCATTAATCTTTGATGGCACATTGACCTGATCCTTTACCCTTTTCTCAGGCTTACCCTCCATCATCATGTCGCGACTAAACTCACTGGCAACCACAATCAATGTGCGATCCAGCAATTTGCGCGCCTCAAGATCCAGAACTAGTTGAGCAATGGGTGCATCGATCATGCTCTTGAGTTCTTTCAACCTTGTATGTCCGTTATCATGAGTATCCCAATACTTGAATGGATAATAGCCGTGGGTAACTTCAATGAAACGAGCCCCCGCCTCGGTAAGCCGACGGGCAAGCAGGCAACCAAGCCCGAACCGTCCGCCAACCTTATAAGTGTCATAACTTTCCTTTGGTTCCAAGCTCAAATCAAAGGCCTTGCGAGCCTTAGCATTGGATAGAAGTCGGTGTGCATTATCAATCGACTTAAGAAGCGACTCGCGTTGATATTCAGAGCCATGTTTCTGGATCGGGCTGTTTGCCAGCATTTTCTTATAAGCCTGATAGCGCTTGGCAAACCGAGTGTCACTCATACCCACTGGAGGCTTCACTGCCTCCACAGCTTGATCCGGTTCAACAAGGAAAAATGGTGCAAACTCACTCCCAAGAAAGCCTGAGGTATGGAAAGCTTTCAGCGACTCCTTTTCGCCACTATCAAAAGTCTGGCCAATATCAATAAATGCAGGCAAATCCGGATTGAGCGGGCCAAGGCTACGAGAAATCCACGAGCCAATATGAGGAGCTGCGACTGTAAGAGGCGGCTCATAGGCAGTATGCCAGTGATATTGATGGCGGCTGTGTAAAATGTGACCAAGGTCAGCCGCACGATAGGTTTTAATCAACGTACCTCGATCCATGACAGCACCAATTTTCTCCAATCCTTCAGTAAACTTTACTCCATCGACTGCAGTATCTATTGCCGGAAAGGTGGACAACACACGTTTCGGGTCAAGCCCCTTCTCATAAGGCACATAGCGCTTCGGATCGAAAGTGTCTGTACTTGCCATTCCACCGGCCATCCATAACACGATTACCGTATCTGCCGTTGACTGAAGCGAATCAAGATTAACCTTTGCTTCTGCAGAAGTCACAGGACTTCCTGCCGCAAGAGCTCCAAGCGTGGCTGTCGAGGCGGTAGATAAAAAATCACGGCGAGTGGTATTACTGTTCATAATGATCCTGCTATATCTGGTTATAATTAATGAATTAACTGGAATTCAGGGTGCATAGCAAGCATCCAGAGAAGATCTGCAACAGCCTGCGCGTTAACCGTTTTTCCAAGGACACTTTGCGCGGAATTCGCTTCATTCTCTGAAGGCTCACGCCCAAGGGCATTAGCAAACAACTTCCTGACAATTACGTCTGCACCATACCCAGACCCTTCCCATGCATTTCCGCCCTTTATCATGAGATCTGCAAAGGGTTTACCATTGGACAACTCAATCAACTGCGCAGTAGTGGCAGTTGACTCGCGGCGAGTGACCACGACATCTCTCTTTGGTCGACCCAACGTGCGCATCAGTCGGTCGAGGTTGCGCATACCTGCCCGTTGCCCGCCTGTATGGCGCCTAGGCACATCTTTTCCTGCCGCAACAATCACCTGGTCGATGCCATCAAGAAACTGCTCAGCAGAGAGCCGCCTTACCACAGGACCATGGAAAACATACTCTTCCACATCCTCATTAAGGCGCACCGAGGGCCTTTGGTATGCTCTTGATGTCAGTAAAATTTTCATGGTTCGTTTTAAATCATAACCATGATCCGCAAAATCATTAGCCAACCAGTCCAGCAAATCCTGGTTCCAGGTCGGGTTGTCCATCTCATCAACAGGGTCAACGAGTCCGCGCCCGAAAAATATGGCCCACAACCGGTTTACAACGGTTCGGGCAAGTCGACCATTCTTTGGCGAGGTAATAATCTCCGACAACTGCTTTACCCTTTCCTTGCGGGGAGCTTTGGCATCAATACTCCCAAGCTCGGGATAAAGAAAAGCCGGCTCAGCCTTTTCTCCGGTGGGCTTATTGCATCGGTGCACATCCATTGGACCTTCTGAAAAAATCGATGCAAACGAATAAGTCTGCTTAAGGGTCCAATCATTGATAAATGAATCATGACACGAAGCACACTTTATATTCAGCCCCAGGAAAACCTGCGCCACATTCTGTGCTGCCTGCATCTCCACAACCTGAGAGGCATTGACCGTCCCACGCCAGGCAACACCCTTAATGAAGCCATCAGACCCCCCAACCGGACTGATTAACTCACGAACAAACTGGTCATAAGGTTTATTTTCCTCCAGAGATTTTTTCAACCAGTCCGTAATCCTCTTCCCTCCTCCTCCATGATATTGCCGGGTGTAACTATTACGAAAACAGTCACTCCAGAAAGTAATCCAGTGCTCCGCATAGTTTTTTTTATCCTGAAGTAATTCCTCAACAAGGCGAATATGCTTATCAGGGCGATTATCATCCCTAAAAGCTGTAACTTCTTCAGGACTGGGAAGAAGCCCGATAGTATCTAGGAAAACTCGACGCACAAAAATGTGGTCAGAGACTGCAATAGAGGGGGTAATCTTATTCTTGCTGTAGTATGGTGCCAGAAGTCGATCCACAGGGTTCGTCTCCCCACCCTTGGGCAACTCAACTTTGCGCGGAGCAACTGGCGCATTGCGAAACTTTGCGAAAGTAAATCCCTTCTCCCACTTAATACCCTGATCAATCCATGCCCTTAGCAGAGCAACCTCGTCGAGTGATAGACGTTTTCCCTTGGAAGGCATCACCTCTTCCGGGTCGTTACTTAGAACAAGTTTAATAAGAAGACTTTCAGCACTCTTTCCCTGGATGACAGCAGGCCCGCTGTCTCCACCAGCGACAAATGAATGCAGGTGATCAATGCTAAACCCCCCTTTTCGCTTACCGTTGGCATGGCAATTCACACAACTCCGTTCAAGGATTGGTTTGATGTCTTCCGTAAAGTCCACACTTCTTTCTGCGGCAGCAGGCAGCAGGCGAGGCTCAGGTTTGGCAGAAGATGCGACCGTTATCAACAAGCCTAGAAGATAAATAGATATCCTTCGCATAAATCCATATTTACACCATCTGCCAGTTTCATACAAGCGCCCCCTAAATCCGGAAAAATCAGGACAGGATTGGATTCACCACTTGACCATGGACATCCGTAAGCCGGTAATTACGGCCGGCATGGCGATAGGTCAGGCGCTCATGATCAATGCCAAGAAGATGCAAGATAGTGGCTTGAAAATCATGGACACTAACAGGATCCCTGCCAACTTTTTCACCGAGATCATCACTCTCACCATGAACCATTCCTCCCTTCACACCAGCACCAGCCAGCCACGAACTATACACCTTGGAATGATGCCCTCGACCGTTAACACCAGGCGCAGGCTGGAATGGACCACGCCCAAATTCGGTGGCAAAAACCACAAGAGTATCCTCCATCATGCCGCGCTCCTTAAGATCCCTGAGTAATCCCGCAATGGGCTGATCCACATTCCTTGCCAGCTTATTATAGTTGGTCATGTTTGCATGCGCATCCCAGTTATGATCAATGCGTGTATCCCCGTCGATCAGTTCCACAAATCGAACCCCTCTCTCAATTAGCCGGCGCCCGACCATACACTGCCAGCCAAAGCTTTTTGTGTCACCCCGACGCAAACCGTATAATCTGTGAGTCGCATCGCTCTCCCGGGAAAGGTCGAAAGCTTCCGGAGCGGCAGTCTGCATGCCCGCAGCTGTTTCAAAAGACTTGATCCGCGCACGAAGATTGGCATCGCTCTCCCTGCCGGCCAGATGCCGGCGATTCAAATATTCGATAAGACCAAGCTCATCCCGCTGTTGCTCAATAGTCATGTTACGACGGTGCATATTTGCAACAGGTTCATCTCCCGGTATGATCCGCGTACCTTGGTGTAATACCGGCAAAAAATCTGAACCCCATACCTGACCGCCGGCATAAGGAAGACCGGGAGAAATGACCATGAAGGATGGAAGGTTTTTATTGTGAGTTCCCAGTCCATAACTGACCCAGGAACCGATACTCGGACGCTTGAAAGTATCTGACCCGGTATGTAGACCAATGGTTGCGCCAAAATGGTCACCGTTAATGTTCTGCATGGAACGAATCATGCAAATATCATCTGCCATGCTGCCGATATGCGGAAAGAGGTCACTGATCTCCATGCCGCATTGCCCATATTTCTTAAATCCCCAGCCGGCTCCCTTATAGTAACGACGCCCCTTGGTCATCGGTTTGTCATGATTCTTATTTAGGAAAGGCTTCGGATCGAAGGTGTCCACATGGCTGACGCCCCCCGTCATAAAAAGAAAAATCACCCGCTTGGCCTTGGGTTCAAAATGCGGTTTTTTGGGTGCTAGGGGATTATCATCACTAGCCAACAAATCAGACAAAAGGCCAGGCATGATAAGGCCGCCTCCAGCCAATGATCGGATTATGTTTCGCCGGTTCATATTCATATCAGTCCACGTATAAGAATTCGTTACTGCTTAACAAACCTCTCACAAAGCCTGCACGGCGCCGTAGTGTATCACCTTTGGCAAAATATGCCTCGGCAAAATCCAGCTCCTCAGGCTGCGCAGGACGGTTGTAAATGAGCTCATAAAGATAATCCACCTTTCCACTTTCGGGCAAACGATTGGCAATAGCCTCTGCCTGAGCATGGATAAACTCCGAGTTCATGAAATACAGGGCCTGCAGAGTGGTAACCGTGGCCTTGCGCTCCCCCAAGTGCAAGCCTCCATCCGGTCCATCAAACAGATCAAGGTACGCATTTTTCTGAATACGCTGCTGCATTTGATAAACGCTTCGCTTATTGGAAACATATTTTTCCTGAAAAGGCTCATGCTGACGGTAGAAATAAGTCAGTCGGTGAGGGAAAGGATGACGATTTCCAGGATTGGCATCCAGATGAGCACTGAAACTTAACAGAGAATCACGCAACTCCTCGGCACTCAATCGGCTTCGGTTGGCCCGCCACAAAAACCTGTTTTCAGGATCCAACTCGAGATTTTCAGGATGTTCAGTTCCAGCCAACCGATATGTTTCAGAGCTCATAATGAGCCGATGCATTTCTTTAATCGACCAGCCTTTTTTTATGAAATAACCTGCGAGAAAATCAAGTAGTTTCGGGTGACTCGGAAACGTTCCGCGCACACCAAAGTCACTAGTGGAACTAACCAGTCCCCGGCCAAAGTGATAATGCCAGATGCGATTGACCATGACTCTAGCCGTGAGGGGATTTTGGGGATCAGTCAGCCATTTTGCCAATTGCAGGCGACCACTACCCTTGACCGTCTCGGGTAACTTCTGGCCACCGAGTATTTGCAGAAATCCCCGTCGCACTTTCTCGCCCTTCTTCTTGGGGTCGCCCTGTTCATGAATATGTGAATCCCCTGTCTCACCATCAATCACAGCATAGGCAATATCCAAATCCGGAAAACTCCTCGCCACCTCGCCACGTTGCTCTCGGATTTTTTCCAGATCCGCCCAGACAGACTGGCGCGTGATCTGACCGGTGACGACCTTTCGCTGAAAAGACTGGTAAAGTGCAAACTTGTCACGCTCCTTTTGATTCCATGGAGCAAGCTTGCTGCGAAATTTCTCAAGGACCTTATCGGATTTTTCCTTGCCCAACCGGTAGACAAAACTATGGCGATGAGGACTGTGCTCGGCTCCAGGGTGCGGGTATACGGAACTCTCAAACATTCCATATAGAGCGTAATAGTCAGCAGTCGGAATTGCGTCAAACTTGTGGTCATGACACCGCGCACAACCAATCGTTAAACCAAGAAAAGTTTTTCCTAAATTATCGAGAGTATCCTCGATGGTAATGTGCTTGAGCTTGTGCGGACTGACGCCAATGCGCCTAGAAATCGCAATGTAGCCTGTAGCAATGGTTTGCTCCCAGCGTTCATCCTCACCAGCGGCAGGCAACTGGTCACCGGCAATCTGCTCACGGACAAACTGGTCATAGGGTTTATCCTTGTTGAAAGAATTAATCACATAATTGCGATACTTGTAGGCCTCCGGAACCGGGTAGTCACCCGCATCACCAGCCGTGTCAGCATAGCGCACAAGGTCCAGCCAGTGGCGCCCCCAGTGCTCACCGTAGTGAGGAGAATCCAGTAACCGATCAATCAATACCTCCCAGACACGAGGATGCTCATCTGAAAGGAACTCCTCCACCTCAAGCGGCGATGGGGGTAACCCTGTCAAATTAAAGGTAGCACGACGAATCAATGTTCTCTTATCTGCCACACCTACCTGTACGAGCTGTTGCTCCTTGAGTTTCTCCCTAATCAAGGTGTCAATGGGGTGGCCTTTCAGGCCTTCATAATTCTTTATCGGCTGAAAGGCCCAATGCTGCCGCTGCTCATCAGTAATTTTCCCCGTGGCAAACCCTACAGCATTTCCTTCAGGCCAAATCGCTCCTTCACGGATCCAGCGTGCCAAGTCGGCAACCACTCGAGCAGGCAGCTTCTTCTTTGGCGGCATAGCCAAGTCAGCGTCTACATGTCGCACTGCAGTCATCAACAGACTTTTCTCCGGATGTCCCGGGACAATAACCTCACCGCTATCTCCCCCCTTAAGAATTGATTTAAAACTATCGAGCTTTAGCCCTCCCTTGTCTTTGTGCCCATGACATTCAAAACAGTGTGTCGCAAAGACAGGCCTTATTTTAGATTCAAAGAAATCAGAACCTTCACCGGCTGAAGCCAGCTCGATACCACACCACGTCACAGCAAAAAAAACCACAATGCTATGAAGAATATTTCTCATTGCCATTAAACTAACACAGACATCCCCATTCACACAAGTTAGCACTGCCCAAGGTTACTTTCTGCCGGCATAAATCAGGTTGCAGATTCTTCGCCACATCTGGTAAATTCATGCAAAATGCAATCGGTGAATGCTTCTAGAGATAGAATCCAATTTAGAACAACCCAGTCCAAAAGACATGCACATGCCTCAGGCTTAGTAACGCTTCTAACCTTACTTTTCCAGTTTTCTACCAACTCCATTGCCGACGAGGCAATGAAAGCATTTTTCGGACCACCCACTCATGATAGGCAACGCCTGTACCATGATCAACGTTATCCAAATGTTGTTGTGAGTAACCGAGGCACGGTTCTTTCCGTTTGGGGCAATTCAGGGGTTGTCGTCCGGCGCAGTGAAGATGGTGGGGTTTCATGGATGGATCCGGTTATCATTGCAGCGAAAGGCTACCATAGTGGAGGTGCCATCGTTGATAGTCATTCAGGGGACATTCTTGTCTTTGTCGAGGACCGACAACCACCTGCACCGCTCACCATATATCGAAGCCGGGATGATGGTGAATCATGGCACCCTGAAAAAACCGTGATCAAGGCTGATCCGAATGGACATATACCATCTATGCACATGAACGAACATGGAATCACCTTAAGGCATGCCCCCTACAATGGGCGCCTGATCCGTGCATCCAGATATTACGGGGTTAAAAATGGGCAGGAGCACTGGCCTGATCAATACACCAATGCCGTGTTCAGTGATGACGGGGGAAAAACCTGGCAAACCAGTAATCCGTT
>CALCSP010000634.1 GCA_937893785.1 uncultured Verrucomicrobiales bacterium | reverse complement strand
GTAAAGCTCGCCGTCGGTGGGCAAGTCAATGCCGGCGGCACGTTGCGTGTCGAAAATGACACGGGTGGCATCAATGACAGCCTGCTCGGAGGGCAGGGCGGATAACCAGTCAGGAACGGGATAAGACCCAACAGTGGTGGTAAGGATGCGTGGTTTGCTCATGAAGATACTAAAGGAGTTAATTAGGAAAGATCACGCTTGAATGCAGCGATGTGTTCAGGATCTGGTTTACTGGTGAATAGGCTAACAAGAATAAAGACAAGTACATTGAAGGCCAGTGCAAAACCACCTAGGTCAATAACGCGCTTGATGCTCTGGATGGTATCATTACTGGTCAAGAACAAGGTTGCCAATACCACCGCACCGCCGGTGATCATGCCGGTAATGGCTCCGGCACGAGTGCCCCGGCGGATGTAAAGGATGTCGACTGCAGCAGGGATTAACTGGCAGGAAAAGGCCATGGCCAGGAAAAAGAACTGGACAATGGTTTCCAGCAGGCCTTTGCCGAACTCGCTGTTTTCTCCCAGGTAAACAATGAGCAGGGCCAGCAGTGTCGTGACAATAATGACAATCCTTCCGACCCAGGTGCGCTGTTTCTGGCTGGCATTTGGATTGCATTGATCATAGACATCGCGGGTGATGACTCCACCAAGGGCATGCAGGTTGCTATCAGCGGTACTCATCGAGGCGGCCATGATGGCCACCATGATGATGGATACCAGCACGATGCCAAGTCCACCGAGCATCATCGGCAACTCCTCACGCAGCATGAAGACAGCGATCTGGTCCGCCTTGCTCAGTCCTTCCGGAAGGTTGGCCGCTGTAAGAGGCATTGAGGGGTCGATGGGTGGATGCAGTGCCCGTCCGCCAAGGCCAACGAGCATGACACCGAACAGGAAACAAGCCGGAAGGACCACGGCAAAGATCACGGCACTACGCCGCAGGACTGTTGAGGAGCGAGCTGCATAGAAGCGCATCCACTGGGCGGGCTGCACAATGCTGGCCAGTGAGCCAAACAGGCAGAAGGTCAAAATCCACCAAGGGTTCCACTTGGATTCTGCCGGGTCATGCATGTTCAATTGCTTTGGATCAAGCTCTGCGACTTTGGCAAAGAATTCACCCGGTCCTCCCATACTTGCAATCACGGCAATACCAGCCAATACCGCTCCGGATAGCAGGAGCAATCCCTGTAACACATCGGTCCAGGCCACCGAGCGCATGCCTCCCACCAGCACATAGACCAGTGTCACAGCGGAAAGCGCGACAGCCCCGGTGTTATACATGTCTTCACCAAAGAGGGTCTGGGCAAGCAGTCCACCGGCCTTGATCTGGATGATGATGTAGGGCAGGACATAGAGGATACCGAGTATGGCGGCTACAACCCTGATGGTATTACCACCGTAATACCCGGCGGTCATATCGCCGGGAGAGACGTAATTGCGCGCCTTGCCAAGCTTGCGGATGCCGTTTCCCAGCAGGTATACTGCGGCTCCTGCTACCGGCAAATTGAGGGCGAGAAACATGGCCGAGACGCCGTGCTCATAGACAAGTCCTGGAAAACCCAGCAGGGCAACTCCGGAGAAGAAGGTTGCCATGATTGTCAGTGAAGTGACTAAGAGGCCCTGTCCGCGCCCGGCCAGATAATAGTCCTCCTCGGTGGCTTTGCCACGCAGGTAACCGACAATACCCAGGCCAAGCAGGATCAACAGGTAGCATACCAAGACTACGTGAGGAGCACGGCCAAGGTCGGTGGCGGCAAGTATGGAGTGCATTTAGTCTTTCTCCTTTCCCCACAGTGTACAAGCCGCGATCATGATTACTGCTGCTTCAACTAAAAACCATATTACGGCCCACAGGTAGAGTGCCGGCATCCCGAACCAGAGTGCCGGCTCGGATCCGGGCGGGGCGATTAGCAGTGAACCCGGACCCGCTCCCATAACCAGAGCGAACAGAAAGATCACGGTCAGAATGAGGGCGGCGGGTTTTCTGGATCGGTTTTCGGACATTTTCTGCCTTTTATTTTCTTATTCCAGCTTAACAGCGAGCACTTGTCGATTCCCTAATTGAGTTGAATGGTAATGCTCTGACCATGCCAGTTACGATAGAGAGCTTTGAATTTCGCACCCGGCCGATGTCGACGCGGTTCCCGTTTCGTTACGGGATTGCGGCCATGACGGAGTTGCCGCACGTGTTTTTATGTCTCAGGGCGGTCATTGACGGCCAACCTTGTGCGGGGCTGGCCAGTGAGGGGTTGCCACCAAAATGGTTCACCAAGGATGCGACAACCCGGTTTGAGGAGGATCTGCCACAAATGACGCAAGTCCTTGAACAAGCAGCTGAATTGGCCTGTGGGATTGAGGCACAATCGCTTTTTGGTTTTTGGAAGGAGCTTTACCGGCAACAGGATGAATGGTGCCGAGCTGAAGAAATCCCGCCCTTGCTGGCACATCTGGGCACCTCACTTGTTGAAAGGGCCCTGATTGACGCATTCTGCAGGTCGAAGGGCATTAGTTTTACCACCGCCCTGAAAGCAAATCACTTTGGTCTTGAGCTTGATAAGTTGCATCCGGAGCTTTCCGGTTTTGAGCCCGC
>CALCSP010000633.1 GCA_937893785.1 uncultured Verrucomicrobiales bacterium | reverse complement strand
TTTACAGCGCAAACTTATTACCTTGCAACTCAACTGGATCTTGAATCCGCGATTGGTGGGCCGGTTTCGATTGCGATGTGCCGCGAACTGGCTCCTGTGCTGGTTGGGTTGATGATTACCGGCAGGGTGGGGGCAGCAATGGCTGCAGAGATTGGCACGATGAAAGTCACTGAGCAGATTGATGCTCTGCGGGCCATGGGAGTAAGTCCGACAGGCTACCTCGTAGTTCCACGCTTTGTGGCAATCATGATTTCCACGCCCCTTCTGATTGCCGAAGCAATCGTGTTCGGGATTGTTGCCTCATATGTGATTGCCACCTTTATGTATCAAATTCCTGGGGCATGGTTCCTTGGTCATCTCAATGCCTACACGGACCTTTATGATATTGCTTTTGGGATGATCAAGGGGCTGATATTCGGAATAATTATATGCCTTATTTCCTGTCATCGAGGCCTTTCTGCTGACAATGGTGCGGTTGGTGTAGGTCACAGTACCACCAAGGCGGTTGTGATCGCTTCACTGGCAATTTTGATCTGTAATTTTTTCCTGACCATCCTCTTGTCGAATTTTTTCCCGCTTGGTGGCTGAATGAGCATGGTTTTTGCTTTTTTAGTTTGATCGGCGTTGGGAAAATTCATATACCCATAGCGCATGAGACATCAGCTGTGGGATCCTTTTATGAGACAAACAGAGGAAGCCTGCAATGGATCTGTGGCTGGGAGTCAAGATGGCGAGTGCAATATTGAACTCCTTGCTCTTGCCGCATTTATTCAGGGTTTCAGTGAGTCGTTCGCGGAAACTTCCTCAGAAGAAGAGGCTAGGGAGCAAATGCCCTTTTAATTGGGCGAGTAATAGTGGCGCTCCTAAATGCCCTGACTGCTTGCCGCTTTTTGTAATTCCATTTGGAACTTCTGGATGTCTTCCGCGGATGGACGGTAATTTTCTGTTTCTGGATCCAGTCGTAACTGGCCCATCTGGTCGATCAGCCAAGAGGCAGCTTCCCCATCGCTGAAGGTTACCTTACCACTGATTACAGCGCCTGGTTTCATCAGGCTGTCGACAGTAACCGCAACGTTACCACCCCCATCGATTTCCTGATCTGCCGGGGGCGGAATGTCATCTGCGGGGCTGTCTGCTTCATCAACTGGACTTGAGGATTCTTCAACTTCGGCAGTGACTTCCTGTTCTTCTTCCTCTTCATCGCCTGGTTCTAGTCCCAGATCAGCAAGGAGGAAACGGGTTTCTACGTAGGTAATGTTGATGTTCAGCTCATCCTTGAGCAGCGACTGGATGTGACTCAAATCTTCCCCCTGCCGGACCCATTCCGTGATTTTGTTTTTCTGTTCGTCGGTAATATCCATTTTGGCTGATTATATTGGCGTGGCTTAAGCTTCCGTAAAGTCTCAGTAACGGGCAGGCTCTCGCTGATTTTCATTAACGTATTTTTTGTGGGCCCTTGCAAGTTTAGTGAGTTCCTCGACGACCTTGGGGTTTTTCCCGGATAGGTCGGTGGTTTGTCCAATGTCTGTTTTCAGGTTAAAGAGTGCCAGATCTGTCTTCTTCTGCATATAGGCACCGGGTATGCCGCCATTGCCAGGTTGACCGCGAATGCTGCGATAACTGTGTGGCAGGTGCAGGCTCCATTTACCCTTGCGCACAGCCTGAAGTTCTTTGCCCCAGTAAAAATAGTAGGCTTCGTGTGGGCTTTGGGCATCTTTTACGCCGGCCAGTAGCGGCCAGATATCTTTTCCGTCAATTTTCTGTTTTGGCAGTTGGCTGCCGGTCACCCGGGCAATTGTTGGTAGGATATCAATGGTCATTGCTGGTGTTGAACAAACACTGCCAGCGGGGATTTTTCCGGGCCAATGCATGATGCATGGAACGCGCACTCCACCTTCCCATGAAGTCGCTTTGCCTTCCCGCAGCGGACCTGCTGAACCGGCATGATCCCCGTAACTAAGCCAGGGGCCATTATCGCTGGTGAAGATAACCAGTGTGGATTCCTCAATTCCGTGATGCTTGAGGGCTGATAAGATTTCTCCCACTGACCAGTCAATTTCCCGTATGACATCACCATAAAGACCTGCGCCTGATTTCCCCCTGTTGTCTGCGGACACGAAAAGTGGGACATGTGGCATGCTGTGTGCGAGATAGAGGAAGAAGGGTTTTTGCTTGTTTCTTGCGATGAATTTTACTGCGCGGCGGGTATAGTCGGTTGTGAGCCGGGTCTGTTCTTCCGGGGTTACCTCAGCATCAACGATCCTGTCACCTTCAACCATTGGGAGGTGTGGCCACCGCTTGAGGCGTTCTTTGAGAGGCAGGTGCCGCACTCCGGGGTGGTGGGGCCACATGTCATTGGAATATGGCAACCCATAGTATTCATCGAAACCATGATGGGTGGGCAGGGATTTTTTATGGTCACCAAGGTGCCATTTACCGAACATTCCAGTAGCATATCCCTTTCGTTTGAGCATTTCAGGGATCAGGATTTCCCCGGGATGAATGCCATGTTTGGCATTTGGTCCTGGAGCACCATACATACCGAGGCGATTGGGGTAGCAACCGGTTAGAAGGGCAACCCGTGATGCCCCACAAACCGCCTGGGCCACATAGAATTCGGTGAATTTGCGCCCTTGATCAGCCATGTGATCCAAATTTGGGGTCTTATATTTGCTCGCACCAAAACAGCCGATATCCCCGTAGCCTTGGTCATCGGTGAAGATAATGATGATATTGGGATTCTCAGCACCGTGAGAAATAGGATGCAAAAGCAAGCCAATGGAGGCGATCAGCATGGCAATGAGCCGCTCCATGGGCCGTGAGAATTGAGTAGAGCGTCTGTGCGATGTCAGGCCTGTGACTCCTGTTGAGTTTGCCAATGGGTTAACTGGGATTTTCAATGATTTCCAGCAGGTTGTTTATTTTCTGGGCAAGGGCGAGTGTTTTTTGTTTTGACGGTGCGGCAGTGGTAATTTTTTGTCCAGGTGCCGGATCATATCCGCCAAGATCTGCAAGGATTTCCTCAATACCCGCAGTGAGCTGCAAAATATGTGTTTTCTGGCGAAGCTTTGGCTCCAGGCCCTGAAGGGTTTCAAGGAAATATGCAAGAAGGTCAGTACGGGTAAGTTTTTTTGCCTTTTTCTCCGTGTAGGATTCAGCCACCGTGATAGTCGCAACTTCAAAGGAGCGCAACCATCCGCCAAGTGCGACCAGATGGGCAATGTCAACGTCACGCAACAGCACCATTTCTGCTTCAACATCCGCTTGTGTTTTGGCAAGTTCGCTTTTCAGGGTATCCCATTTTCCCAGCACACTGTTTTCCAAGATACTTTTTGTATGACGAGTGACTCGAACACCCGCGCCGAGAACTTTGGCCTGTTTCAAGACAGCTCGCCCTATTGTTTCAATTTCTGAAAGCTCTTCAGCTTGGACGATCAGGAAGCCTTCGGCGATCAGGTTGCCAAGACCGAGTGCTACCAGTGACCGGTCGCGGGGTATTTTTTTGGGTATTTCGCGTTTCAACCTTTCGTAGGGTAGGGCGCCAAAATCATCCAAGTCCTCAAAAAGCTTCTTGATAGAGGGTGTCGTGAAATGATTGATGCCGAATTCCTCGCGGACATGTTCATCACCAATTAAATCCTCTGGGATCTGTTGGCCGCAAACGTTGGCAACTTGGGTCATCAGTAGGGCGCTGATGGCAATAAGTTTCATTGGTAATTCGGTTAATTAAGGTGTCTGCAGGATCTGTAACTCGCAGCTTTTTTGGTCTCTATTTATCCAGATGGGCCATTATGAACTAGCGAAGGAGTGATTTCGAGCCGTAAATCGGGTAATTGCTTCTTTGTCATTTCTGGTTTAAAAAGGAAATGTCGCCGGACTGGGGGGTCTGAAGGCTATCTTTCTTTTTTAACTACTAATGGGACACATTGCTACCAGCATTTGGATCGTCTGTTATTTCCTAGTGTTACTGGGTCTTTCTGCCTACGGCATCCATCGTTACACAATGATTTACCTGTACTGGAAACACAGGAAGAGCCGGCCAAAGCCGTTGGATCGCTTCCAAGAGTTACCAAAGGTGACCATTCAGTTGCCGATTTTTAACGAGTTGTATGTGGTGCGCCGATTGATTGGTGCAGTGGCCAAGCTCGATTATCCCAAGGAGTTGCTCCAGATACAAATACTCGACGATTCTACGGATGAGACCACCACCTTCTGCAGGGAAGAGGAAGCCAAGCTGCGTGAAGAGGGCTTTGAAGTTGAATATATCCACCGGGTGGACCGAACAGGTTTCAAGGCGGGAGCACTTGAGAATGGCATGGAGAGTGCGACCGGGGAATACATCTATATTCTTGATGCTGATTTTGTTCCTGAACCTGATGTCCTGCATGAGATGATCCATTTCTTTACCGACAAGGAAGTGGGTCTAATCCAGACGCGGTGGGGGCATATCAACAAGAAATATTCTATATTAACCCGTATCCAGGCGCTTTTCCTTGATGGTCACCTTGCCGTAGAGCAGACGGCGCGTAGCCGCAGTGGGCGTTTCTTTAATTTTAATGGCACGGCAGGTATCTGGCGCAAAAGTTGTATTCTGGATGCAGGGGGATGGGAGCATGACACCTTGACTGAGGACCTTGATCTTAGTTACCGCGCACAGATGAAAGGCTGGAGGTTTATTTACCTGAAGGATGTCGTGACGCCCGCTGAGTTACCTCCCGACATGAACGGCTTCAAGAGTCAGCAGCATCGTTGGGCGAAGGGCTCTATCCAGACCTGCATGAAAATGCTTGGCCCAATTTGGCGCAGCAAGCTTCCTCGGATTATCAAGCTTGAGGCGACTGCTCACCTGACAGCAAATTTTGCCTACCTTTTGTTAATTTTGCTTTGCGTCTTGGTGAATCCGGCCATGCATCCGGAAAGTGGGTGGGTGCGGACGTTTGTCCTAGATATCCCTATCTTTTTTGCCACCACCATTTCCGTTGGTCTTTTTTATGTCACGGCTCAGATAGCAATCAATCCCAGCCCTTTGCGATGGTTGCGCGAGGTTTGTTACTTGCCGATCCTGTTGGCGCTCGGTATTGGCATGTCGGTCAATAACGGCAAGGCTGTGTTTGAGGCCTTGATGGGGAAGCAGTCTGATTTTGTGCGTACACCGAAATATGGGATTGAAAAGAAACGCAAGGATGTGCGCAAAGCAAAATACCGTGCATTGCGCTCAATTGCTCCGGTGTTCGAAGTGGCGTTTTTCCTTTATTTCAGTTATCTCGTCTTACATGCCCTCGCTTCAGGAAACTGGATTGGTGTGCCGTTTCTGTGTCTTTTCCAAGTGGGCTTCTTTTTTGTTGCTTATGGATCCCTCAGGCACCTTTTACCGGCTTGGATCCTTGGTAACTCGGAGAACGAGGATGCGGTCCTTGGAGCTTAACTGTTTTTGTATCTCAATCGGTCCAAAGGCTTGCATGCTAAAAACAGTGTTTTGGCGCTCGGGTAGGTAGCCATTCTTTAGAGGCACCTAGTTTGACAAAGTATGTTAAGAACTTAGCGTTAAAAGCGCGAACCGGGAATGCCGGTAGGATGGCTTTATGGCCATGGTTATTGTCGCACTTTTTCTTTCACATGCTGAAAACAGCCCGCTTTCTGTTGCTTGGGGTGATGGTCGTCATCACGTGTAATTGTCGATCCGCCGGTGTTGCCGGTAACAGTCTCGTGGTCAGCGTCAGCGATCAGCGCATGGTTTTGCTGAACAGGGGTAAAGCACTGAAATCCTATCCGGTTTCCACTTCAAAGTTTGGCCTTGGCAGCACTCCGCGCAGTTACAAGACGCCACTTGGAGAAATGTATATTTGCCAGAAGATCGGCGACGGGATGCGTGCTGGCACGGTTTTCAAGAACAGGAAGCCAACCGGAGAAGTGGTTGGGCCAGATGCCCCTGGAAGGGATCCCATTGTCAGTCGTATCCTTTGGCTAGAAGGACGGGAGAAATCCAATGCCAATACCAGAGAGCGGCTGATTTATATTCATGGCACCCCCGAGGAGCGAAATATTGGCTGGCCGACAAGTTATGGCTGCATTCGCATGAAATCTGTCGATATCATCGACCTTTTCGCCAGAGTGCAGAAGGGAACGAGGGTTTCCATTAAAGAGGAATCTTTGACCCCGGCGGAGATTCCTAGGAGCGAACGCCTATCTTGGTTGGCTACCAAAACAAGGTCTTACTTGACTATTTCCCGCCGTGAAAGCGAGAAAACAAGCCACCTTGCCAATTTAGCCAGGCATTCTCCTCCTCTCGGCAGGCAAGCGGTTGATCGCCCTGTGGAGCAGATGGGTGTTCTTACCAGATTAATCGGGACTGCTGATGAAACGGGCAGGCGTTTGTCCTGGAAAGGGTTTGGTCAAAGGGGCAACGCTCATTAATCGGACAAAAAAGTCCTTTCCGCATTTTCTGTTTTGGCTGGGCTCAGCAACTAAGAGTTCCTAATTCTTGACAATTGGGGACGACTGACTAAATTCGCCCCCCCTTCAAAATCAATAATCAGTTTAATGGCCAACACAAAATCCGTCCAGAAACGCGCTCGTCAGTCGGTGAAACGTGCCACGGTGAACCGTGAATCCAAGACTCGGGTCAAGACAGCGAGGAAAGCGGTTGTAGCGGCGATTACCTCCGGCAATAAGCAAAATGCCTTGTCTGAGTGGCATGTTCTTTGTTCCGCTGCTGATAAAGCAGCTAAGAAGGGCGTCATTCACAAGAATTCGGCCAATCGCATCAAGAGTCTGTATGGTCGGCGGATTGCTGCCCTTAGCTAGGCTGGTTGCTTGCCTTGGAGGCATCAACTTTTTGCTCAAAAGTGCATCATTTGGCTTTTTCGCCGTCAAAGAGCTCTGTGAATTTGTTATTCACTGAAAAGTCAAGGATTTGCCAGCCTGATTTACCAAGGAAACAGTAGATTTCCCACTTCAGTGGATAATTGTCACTGTAAGAGAAGTAGGTAAAACGGATAATTCGGCTTCCCAATCGACTGATCCGAATCAATTCGTGAGCCCTGATAGCTCCGTAGGTTTTGACAATATCCTGAGTTTCAGCCACGAGTTTATCAACACTTTCGGTATTCTCACCCAGTGGGGAGCCCTTCATCAGGGTGGCAAAGGCCTCTTTTGTTTTGTTGTTTTCAATGTTCTTGAAGAAAGTGTCTACGCGGTCGCGGATTTCCCGCTCGCCACCGAGTGTTTTCTCAAAGCGACCCAGCCCGGATACTGCTCTTGCCGGGGCGGAAGGGTCAGCTTCCTGGGCAAGGGAATTTCCCAGCCCAAAAGTCATCAAAAAAATCATTCTGACAAACATGACAATTATTAATTCTGGATTGAAACTTCTCCGGGTTCTCATCTTTTTAGAATGGGGGAGTTTTTGGTCAGATTCAACGTCGTGTTGTCTGTAAAGTGTGATTCGCCCTCTTGAACTGGCCTTCGATGGAGCGTATGGTTGATGTCAAATGGAGGAAGTATCGCCCAATCACCAGCTCAATGAGCGAGCCCGCCGAGCAGATAAAATTGTCCGTAATCCGGAAAAATATAAAATATGTGTCGGTTGTGATTCCATTGTTGCGGCAAAAGTGTCGATTTGCCCCAATTGTCATGCGTATCGATTCATGACGGATGAAAATAAAATAATCGTTCAGGCTCAAGAACTTGCGAATAGAGAGCCAAGGTCCGTCCTTTTCAGGGATATGGACTGAACTCGTTAAAATTCAACAGGTTAAGTTGATCTTTGGAAGCGGGCACTGTTTTGGAGTTTTTCGGGCTTAAATGAATCTCTTGTCATTTAAGAGGTTGACCGAACGTTTTTTAAGGCTATTCTGTTAACTCGTATTAACTAATACTAACCAACCTAACAAAAACCTATGAAAATCCGTAATATCGCTGCAGGATGCGCTTTGCTTCTTGCCGTTTCACCTGCGATTGCAGGCGATCACGCCAGTGGCGTTGACAGTGGGGAGCCTTTCAGCCTTGGTGCTGATGTGACCCTCGGTTACGACACTGATTATGTCTTCCG
>CALCSP010000632.1 GCA_937893785.1 uncultured Verrucomicrobiales bacterium | reverse complement strand
GAATATTGGGCCTACTATATCAAAGCTATCCCAGTCACGGTCGATGAAATCTCCGAGGTGAATGACGAAATCCAACTTCTCTTCATTGAGATCTTTAACGGTTGCAGAGAGTTTTTTACTGGCCAATTGGTAATGGCGTGAGCCTCGCGCGGGCACATCGGCAAACTGGCAGTCGGCTATGGCACCGAAACGCAATGGTTGTTCCGTGGTAGCCTTACCTTCTTTTACAGTTGCTCTATAATCTTCTTCTGCGTCGCTTCGGGCACATGATTGCTGCCATTGTTTCAATTTCATCATCAGGTCGTCGACCTGTGTCTGATGACTGGCAGCAATATTCTTTTTCTCGTGTGGGTCATTGAGTAAGTCATAAAGTTCAGGGCTGGTTTTTTGGGAACCGGATTTGTTTTCCTTCTTTTTGAGGTTGGGTATGACCAACTTGTACTGATGGGTGATATATGCGGTCATCCCTGCGCTCTGGAATCCCATTCCAGTTGATCGTTCCTTAAGTTTCCCTTCTATGACCGGACGGAGGTCGATGCCATCAATGGGGCGTTTATCCTGCATGCTTTGTCCAACTGCCGAGAGGATGGTTGGTAGGTAGTCCAATGTTGTTGCCGGAAAACTGGTGATGCTTCCCGGTTTTACAACCGCCGGCCATTCGAGTAAACCAGGAACGCGTATCCCCCCTTCGTATAGACTACGTTTTCGTCCGCGAAAGCCCCCGGTTTTACCGGGAGCCGAGTCATTACCCTCAGGTCCATTGTCCGAACAGAACCAAAGCATGGTATTGTCAGCAACCCCCGCATTTTTCAATGCTTTACGCAGTCGACCAACCTGTTCATCCATAGCAGTGATTGAGCCGTAATAATGTTTTTTGTAGCTATCAAATTGCTTATACAGGGCTGCATGTCTTGGGCCTGCAACAACTGGAAGGTGAGGTGTATGAAACCAGACCACAGCCATGAACGAACGTCCGTCATTTGCTGCGGATTCGATGAATGGGATAGCTCGATCCATAATGACGCGAGCATTTGCGCCACGCAGGTTCTCGGTGACCTGACGGCCATCCTGATCCCAGTAATGGGTTCCATATCGCTGCATATTCGAGGGGTCATTCAGTGGTTCCCACCAAAGTCTACGGTTGCTGCCTCCCGAGTGTTTTTTTGGTGTCCACATTGGGTCCCATGTAGGGACTTTGGACTCTGCAGAAAAGCAGACTTCAAACCCATTTTCTTGTGGAGGAGAGTAGTGCTTTTCACCGCGTGGTCCTCCTCGATTGGCTTCGGTTAGCGTTTTGGTCAGGGTGCCCAAGTGCCACTTTCCGAAATGTCCAGTGAGGTATCCCTTTTGCCGGAGCAGCTCGGCAAGGGTGATTTCCTTGCTCTTCATGTGACCGGTATTGGCAAAATAGATTCCATATCGGTAGGGGTGACGCCCGGTGAGGACGCTGCCTCTTGTGGGCGAGCAGACAGGAGCGGCTGCATAGAAGCGATCAAAGCGCATTCCGGCATTCGCCATTTCGTCGAGGTGAGGGGTCTGAATTGTGGTGTTCCCGTTAAATCCAGTATCCCCCCAACCGAGATCATCGCACATTATTAGGACAATGTTAGGGGAGGATACAGATGATGGTTTAGCTGGTGAAGGCTGTAGAAAGGAGAGGAAAATTAAAAGTAACGGCAGTAAACTTCTCATAAGAGTTGGTTTTGTTATGCAGTGAGGATTATTTATACTAGCTGAAAGGTATGCGTCGGATGGTTCCTGGTTTTTATTGTTAATTCAGTGGAGAATGACATACAAGGTCACGCGATTCATAGGTCGTAATGTGCACCTGTTTTATCAGCAGGTGCTCACCAATTGAAAGGTATAGGTGCTTTAACAGGGCATCTTTAACGCATTCACTGCTGTCGGCAATCATAGCCTCTGGCTAGGATAATAGAAAGCTTTCTGTTAGGGCGTGCCACTTTTGGTGATCCATAAACCAAAAACAATGACGGGAGGAATACTGAAAATAGAGATAATCATTGTTACGGTTACCGTCCTGACCGCTGTTGCAATATCGCCGCCATAGCGGCGTACGAGCAGTATTGGGAAGACTGCTGCGGGCATGGCGGCTTGGATGACAAGGATGCGCTTGAGTTCAAGCGGGAGGGGTAAAAGACATGTGAGTAGTAGCATTAATGCAGGTAGGAGTAAAAGGCGGATGGAAATTGCCATAATGATTTCGGGCAGCTTTCCTTTATCAGCAACGCTGGTAACAGATGAACCCTGCAGTAAGTCACAAATGATAGCACCGATGAGAAGGAGACTGATAGGCACCGCGCATGACGATAGCATAAAAACGGGTTGGCTAATTATTTCAGGTAAACTGCTAACGTTAAAAACAGCATTGAGTAAGAGGCATACAACTGTCGTGATTAGTGGAGTATTTAAAAGGTTTTTCCATCCTCCTGATTTGCCGCCGGTTAGCATCATGACAGCCGCTGTCCAAAGGACAATTTCCAGACCTGTTGAGAACATTAGTTGAATCGGAATGACTTCTTTCCCGAAAAGAGCCAAAAGGATAGGTATGGGGATGAATCCATAATTCTGGAGGCCCGCTGCGACAGCAAAGGTACGCTGTCGATTCTTTTCCATCCTTATAGACCTTGCGGCGAGGTAGGCCAGAGATAGGCCAATGATAATGGTTAGCCCTCCAGTTATGACCGCCATAGCGATAAGGGCACCGGACCCAAGGGTAACATTATCAAGTAGGTGGTGAATGATGAAGGCAGGAAAGAGCAGGTTCAGCACAATCCCAAGAAGAGACTTGTCTGCATTTTTTGAGAACACGCCCAACTTCCTGAGCCAGTATCCTGCCGCGATAACGACGAAGACCGGAATGCATGCATTAAATATCGTTATATAACTGGGCACTGTAACGCGGGGGCTAGTGGTTGCCTGCAGGTCTTGGCCAGTTGATGGCTGGGTTGTGCCGCATTCAGGGTTTGTTCCAGTAGAAAAACTCTGCAATTTCCAGGCGATTGCGCAATTCGTCAATGATGCCGGGGGAAGGTGTTTTCAGTGGAGAACGGTGAGGGCCGCAATCATACCCGGCTATGCTCATTGCTGCCTTAAGCCCGGGCATTCCTGCAGTCTCAATAATGATCCGTATCAGCTCGGCAGCCTTGGCCTGATGTTGCTGTGCTGAGTCGATCCTGTTATCGTTAAAGTCACTTATGATTTTGTTATAGAGCGGGGCAAGGAAGTTGTAGGTTGAGCCCACGGCACCATCTGCCCCCATTGAAAGTCCGGCAAGGAGCATTTCATCTGCTCCGAAAAGCATGTTGTATTTACCGTTATTAAAGCGGGTGCATTCGACGAAAGTTGAAAGGTCGGAGCATGAATACTTAATCCCGGCAAGGCTAGGTATTGCCTCACTGGATTTCTTAAGTAATTCGAGCATGTTGAATGTTGCGCCACTTAGCCTTGGGATGTGGTAATAAAAAAATGGTGTTTGTGGGGCGTGTGAAGCAATAATTGCAAGATGGTCCACTAGGCCATCTAAACTTGAGGGCTTGAAATATGAAGGGGGGACAGCCGCGATGCAGTCGGCTCCGATTTGAGCTGCGTGAGCAGCAAGATTAGCTGACACCGGAATGGAATCATGACCGACGTGGATAATACTGGTCAGTGATTGCTGCTTTGCGGCAACAGTGTAACATTCGGCCGCTTGCTGCCGCTCATTTTCTGTCATGGAAGGGCCTTCTCCGGTAGTGCCATTTATGAAGAGTGCGCTGAGCCCACATTCG
>CALCSP010000631.1 GCA_937893785.1 uncultured Verrucomicrobiales bacterium | reverse complement strand
CTACTAAGAGTATACGCATTGATTTTTTTCTAGAGTTATTGGGTAAATTACAACGCCAAGATGACCGAAAGATTACGGGACAAAGTCGATCTTAGTCGCTGCGAGAAGGTGCAGGCGGTAAAAGACCCGTTTGCTCTGCTCCCTGAAAGGCAGTTTAAGGGTCATGTAATCGAAGCCCGGTTGCCCTTGGGTAGAGGTTTTACTTAGCGGTTGAACGTTCGTCCACGATCCTGGGCGCAGTGTGGCGGAGCTCTGGATGGTTGCAGTCAAGCCGGTGCTCGCGGCAATAGGGTTCCAGTTGTAAGAGACCTGAATGTTGCCGTCCTGCGTAGAGAAGTGGATTTTCGGAACCTCGCCGGTATTCATGGGCGAAGTGCCAACGGCAAATTCTATCAGGTTTGCGGCCGAATCATTATCAGGATCATCCCTGCCAGACATGCCAAGGTTTCCGAACTCGCGGTATTCCCACCAGTCACCCAGGCCGTCATTGTCATGATCTATTGCCGGGTAGGCCGCAAGGAAAACAAGCCCGGCGAATTCCGGGTGATCGATGAATGGGTTGCGATTACCCTGCCAATGAGTGTAAATACGCTGGTTTCGCTTTTTTTCTGCTTGGTCGACGGGATCCAGGTAGTGCCACTGGATAAGGGTGCGTAGTTTGCCAAAGCGTGCGGATGGTGCATGGGGATGATCAGAGAGTCGCAGGTTGGAGGTGTCCGGATCAGTTCCGTCATAGCGTGTCGCCATATAAAAGCAGGAACGCGCAATGTCACCCTTTTCATCGTTTCTGGGTTCCCAGGAGTCATGATCCTTACTGCAACCCGTTGCCAAAAACTGTAATGGCAGAGATTGTTTCGGATCGGTATTGTCGAAGATCAGGCTGCCACGCTCGGCATTGACCTGCACGTCGCTGGGTCGCAGGTTGAAAAGGTCAGAATTGTCTGGACCATCATGTCCAATGCCGGAGCTACGTGGCCACAGGTGCTCGCGGTTCCAGTTTCCGATTGCACCGCCATTATTGCCTTTAGAGGAGGTGGCATCCGTATAGATGAGGTCCACCCGGGAAGCGTTTGCTGCCGATGCATCGAGATCTAGGAAAGGTGGCCAGGAATACTCCACTTCATTGTGGTCATCAATGATATCATGCAGTGCATTTTGCAGGGCTGGACCGGAGAGACCGGCGGCAGGCGCATAGTAGTTAGGGGGCGGACTCCATTGTTCTTGTGCCTGTGAATTGAAACTTAGAGCGCAAACCATCAGGATTGCAGTGATAAAGTGTTTTATGATGAACATTGCCGCTTTCAGCATTTTACCCTAGTGCGAGTGGACATCAATATGATGGAATAGTCATTGCTGACAGAAAGTTTTTGGGTTTCAGGACCACGCGCATATTGGTATCGAAGGATTGAGTCAGGTCTGATTGCATGGGAGGATATTTTTTTCAGTGGCTGTTTGACGACAGGGCGGATGTCGTGAGGGTGAGTTTGTTATGAATCGTATTAAGCAATTCTTTATCAATACTATCATAGGTGGATTGTTGGTCATCCTGCCGGTTGCCCTGTTTCTTTTTATCATGAGCTGGGTCTTTGGCATTGTACGCTCAGCAATTGCACCATTGACCAATGCGCTGCTGGAGAGAACTGCGTTGCCTGAGATCGTGGCGGATTTGATTGTCGTGTTAGCACTGGTGATATTGTGTTTCGTGGTGGGGATGATCTTGAGGACGAGAATTGGCAAATGGATCTACTTTTTTCTGGAGACAAAGCTTTTAAGGAAAGCCCCGGGTTATGGCATTATCAAGGAGACCGTGGCTCAGTTTATCGGCAAAAAGAAATCTCCTTTTTCTGCCACGGCCTTGGTACATATTTTCGGTAATGACACCATGGTTTCGGCTTTTATCACCGACGAGCACAGTGACGGGAGCTTCACCGTATTTGTTCCCACAGGTCCCAATCCCACCTCCGGCAACATTTATCATCTTCCAGCCGCTCAGGTGAGAAAGATTGATGCTCCGGCTGATGAGATGATGCGTTCCATTATTAGCTGCGGGGCGGGTTCATCTGAACTGCTCAAGCGCCTGTAACGCATGTTATAAGAGGACATTGATGGCTATTCTTTGCAGCTGTCTAGAGCGAGACACCTCGTTTCCAGGGCAGAAAGTCATCCTGGCCGAGTTGAACTGAATTCGGGATGAATCGTCCACTCGCGGTTTCAATAATCATTTCAAGTAACCGGTTTCCCAATTCATCAATGGATGCTTCGCCGCGAATAATGCTTCCTGTGTCAAAATCAATCATGTCCGGCAGGCTTCTGTAAAGTTCGGTGTTGCTGGAAATTTTCAACGTTGGGGTAACAGGGTTACCTGTGGGAGTACCAAGTCCAGTGGAGAAAAGCAGGATATTGGCTCCTGAGCCTGCCATAGCCGTTGTTGACTCGACATCGCTGCCCGGGGTACAGAGCAGGGAAAGGCCCGGATTGCGGACTGGTTCTGGATAATCCAGTACATCGAAGATTGGTGAGTTGCCGCCTTTTTTTGCTGCACCTGCCGATTTTATGGCATCGGTGATAAGGCCG